>JASBZJ010000016.1 GCA_029983495.1 Porphyromonas sp. | reverse complement strand
GATTCCTTGTTCAGAATGTTGTCTACCGATATCATGAACCGTAGCATATGTCCGCATCTTACGGGGTATTCCAGATCCACATTGACTCCCAAAAGATGGTATGCTGGAGGAGTGTACGGGATAAGATCCATATCGGGGTCAAACCGAGTCTGTTTTGCCACGAAACGATGCCAGATGCCAAGGCGCAATCGAAAATGCGACTGTGTACCGTAGTTCCATGAAAGCTCATGGCTAAGATGAAAGGGGGGAATATAGGGAAGGTTATTTCCTGTTTTCCGTTCGTTTGCCCATATAAAGGAGGAGGTCAGATGGTAATCCCATGAATCTGTTGGCATAAAATGAACGTCAAAGTCCATTCCGCGGAAAAAGGCTGGGGTCTGCCTGTATTGGAATACGGGATACGCGCCTGAAATGACAGTAATGGTCTCTTTCTTCGGCTCATCATAGATATAACCGCTTATCCATTGTAGATAACCGTCTGTATGGATGCTGAACATCTTGCTACTGTAACTGACAGAGGATATCCATTTGTAGCTTCTTTCGGAACGCATGGTTGAATCCCCCTTGACAAACATTCCTGCTCCGAGCTCATTCCCGTTGCTGTACTGGTCATACACGTGTGGGGGTCTCCAGGCCATCCCGAAATTGGTGGTAAGCTTCCAATGCCTGAAAAGATGGTGGTGGGTTCCCAAACTATATGATATGTTATTGAACTTTTTTGTTCCCCCATAGGTATTTCCAGTCCAGTCATAGCCCCTTGCTCGGGTTTCCTGTCCGTCAAATCGGATGCCAGCTTCAATACCACCCTTGCTGTAATTATACTTTCCTATGCCATACATCCCTGCCTGAGTCTCCGTGTAGTTGGGAATAACCGGAACGACGCCTGTTCCAGCCTGGCTGTGGTTTTCTATGAACAGGATCTGTCCACCAACCTCCATTTGCCATGAATTGTAATTCAGCTTACACTGGATGGAGTTTTGAAATGAATGCAAGTGCAGGGAAACAGCTGGAATGTCGGATCCCAAACGGCGGATACGTTTTTCCAGCCGATCGTCTTTCTGCCAAGAACCTTGCCAGTAAAGATTTCCGACATTCCACATACTGAATTTTATTTTGCCAACAGCAGTCTGATGGGTGACCTCCTGATACGGATATGTGATACTTCGAGCAAAGGGATCTGTATGCAGTGGACGTCCCAGCTGGATACGTTCCGCTAGTAAATCCTTACTTCCCATCTGGGCACTGAGCATTGCCCCTATGCGGTTGTAAAAGCGACTGTAGAAACCTTCTATTCTTAAACAACCATGATCATAGCCGAGAGAGGCTGAAGTATGCAATTCTCTGGTGCCAGTGTTGTTAAGAAGATAGTTTGCAGAGGAACGGTCACCTGAATTCGAATAGGTACCCTGTACACGCCAAGCAATGTCACGGAGAAAAGGAAAGGTTCCCTCCATCTCTCCAGTAAGGACATAACGATGTCCGTTACTGCCATAAAGCATGGCGCTCTTTCCCTTTAAAGTCTTTTCCTGGAAAGGCAGGGTGGCCTGTTCCATGACAATAATCCCCCCCATGGCTTCTGAACCGTACCGTACGGCATCGGAACCTTTCACCACCTGAATGGAATTGCTACCGTTCATGTCCACTTCTGGAGCATGATCGGCTCCCCATTGCTGCCCTGTCTGGCGAGTGCCACTGTTGATTATAAGTATTCGGTTGCCATACATTCCCTGGATGACAGGTTTGGCCACTGTTGTTCCTGTACTGATAGAGCTTACACCGCTGACCTGTTCAAGCAGGGCACTCAAAGAGGTTCCCAACGCATTATTGATTGCGGAGGATGGGATTTGCTCGCTCACTGTATTTTGGGTTATTCCAGAACGTTTTCCAGTAATTATGACTTCCTCCAATGTCGTCATCTCTGGGAAAAGACGCATTGTATCAATGCTCCTTTTTTTTACAGAATCCTTCGAGGATAAATATTGATATTTATGCCCCGAACCTTGTATAAGGATCGTATCCACAGAATTCCCAGAAGGGATAGTCACCGTTTCTTCGAATAAGCTGAGAAGTGCCTGCACACTAGTTAAAAATACTGGCTCCTTCAATAGGTTTTCCCCGTCTATAATCAGCAAAGGGGTGGTCGCGCCTAATCGCTTTGGATATTCCCGTGTATACATATGCATAGGGAATAGCATATACAGACAGAAAAGGGACATACAGACACACCGAGAATAGGAGTAAAATGTCATACTTTCGCAAACGCGTAATCGAAATTATAAATTAATCACGATAATCAATGAATACAAGTTCCCTACATGTCATCACATAGTACATGAAAGATTTTTACACTCAGACAGGAAGAGAGCGAAGTGACAAACGGAGAAGAGTGGCGGATACGTTCTGCACCACAAGTACAGAAATATTCGATAGGTTTTTGCAACCATCGGTATGCTTGTATTCCAAACTCTCCACTTCGGTAAGATATTGTAAAAAGTACAGATAGAACATTTATCTGCAGAATCACGATGGATGAGCTGTTGTTTGTTCTGAATACACGTACGCTCCTATTAAGAAAGGCTCTACAAAGATAAGCATCATGCTCAGAAGCAACAAGTATGCTACGGCTATTCTTCCCCGTTATTTTATCCATATAACAAAGGTAATAAACTTTACTATTTCATGCAATACATATTGATGAACCCGTTGACAAATAAGGAGTAGGTGTTCAGCCTCCCTAATTAAGGGGCTATAACAATTATCTTGTTCGGAATGGGTAACTTTGCTCATTGAACTAGGATAAGCATTATAATCTCCTAATAACAATACAATAACCTAATAAAAATACAACTACAATCATGAAACAAAAGCTAGGTTTCTCTTTGTTTGGACTACTATTCCTCTTATGTATTGCAAGCATACCTTCGTGTAGCCCTAACGACCCCCCCAAACCTAATCCTACACCCATTATCCCCCCCGCCCCCAAACCACAACCCAACCCAGAACCAACCCCCAAACCCCAAATTATTACCTTAATGGTTGAACCCGCTGAGGAAGTGGTGTTAAATGCTCCGAAAGATGACGAAACGTACACTTGGCAATTAACATCGCCAACAGGAGAAAAACAAACTATTACAGGCGAAAAACAAATTCGTTTTGGCAGTTACACTTTGGGTAAGCATAAAGTTTTGCTAGCCACTGCCACAAATAAGGGAGATACCCCTAACAAAGCTAGCATTTGGGAAATAACAGTTTCCTTAGAAAATGCCAAGTTCAGCCCAGACATTTCGAAAGTTTTCAACTTCGGTCCCGCCCCTGGTCAGTTCGTTAATGTATTACCTAAGTGGGAGAAAGGAATGAATAAAGATGCTATAATAAAGGCTGTTGAAAACCGTCTTGTTGGTAAAAAGAACGAACTAGTTAGTTTAGGAGCTTTTGGTGGCTACATCGAATTTGGCTTCGACCATATGGTTCGGAACCTCGAAGGAGCAGACCTTGGTATTTTGGGGAATGCATTTGAACATAGTAGCGAGCCTGGTATTGTTATGGTAAGCTACGATACAAACCATAACGGTCTACCCGATGATGCTTGGTACGAATTATACGGAAGTGAACATGGTAACAAAAAAACAATTAAGAACTACGAGATAACCTACTTTAAGCCTGCTAAAGATAAAAAGCCAGAACCCGACCAAGCAAATAGTATATCCGATGCCACTTATATAAAGTGGAGCGATAACCAAGGCAACCAAGGCTATATTCCAAAGAATACTTTCCACTCCCAAAACTATTATCCTGAATGGATTAAGGACGATAGCTACACTTTAAAGGGAACCAAGTTGCCCAATAATGTTATTAATACAAAACCCGATGGAACGGGGTATTGGTACCTTGAGGCTTACGAATGGGGATATGTGGATAATAAGGCTAATAATACCCCCGAAGGTGCCAACTTCGATATCTCGTGGGCTAGGGATAGCCAAGGAAAAACGGTTGCCCTTCCTGGAGTTCATTTTGTTCGAGTTTATACAGCATTGAACCAACTTGCTGGTCAACTAGGCGAAACCTCAACCGAAATTACACGAGCCTACGATATTCGACTCGAAAAAGCGAAAGCTACAAAAAAAGAATGACCCGTGTTGGCATTATAAGCGATACCCATAGTTGGTGGGATGAACGCTTTGCATATTACTTTAGCGCATGCGATATAATATTGCATGCGGGTGACGTTGGCTTGCCACTAGTAATTGATAGGCTCGAAACTATTGCACCTGTAAAAGGCGTTTATGGCAATATCGATGGTCCCGAAATACGCGAACGCTTCCCATTAGTTGCCAATTTCTATATAGAGTCGCTTCACGTTGTAATAACGCACATTGGCGGTTACCCTGGTAAATACGAATTAGGGATAAAGCAAACCCTATTGCGCGAAAAAGAAAATGGTTGCCCCGTTGACTTATTCATTTCGGGGCATAGCCATATCCTTAAGGTTATCCCCGATAAAAAATTAGGGCTATTACATATTAACCCAGGTGCCGCAGGTATTCAGGGATGGCAAACCGTTCGAACCTTGGTTACGCTCGATATTGATGGTGCTAAAATGCAAAACCTACAGGTAATTGAATTAGCTCATTTATAGAACTCCTATTACAACTACTTTACGGTAAGATAATTTCAGAACAACAATCGAGGCGGATCTATGCGTCTGCCTCTTCACCATTTCTAGCTACCTTTGCAACGAGATGGAAAAAAATAGTACAAACATGCGTGTAAACCCCACCGAAGGGATATCGCTCGAAACCTATAACTACGCTCTTCCTAACGAACGCATCGCAAAGTACCCATTGCAGGATCGGGCCTCGTGCAAGCTTCTGGTTTTTGATGCGAACAATAACGCTTTAAACGATAGCCGATTTACAAACATTGAGCAGTTCCTACCTGCTGATGCATTATTAATTCGGAACAACTCGCGTGTTATCCATGCTCGTATTATAATGGAAAAGGCTACGGGTGCTAGAATAGAAATATTCTGTTTGAACCCCATTTTACCAGCATCTTACGATGAAAACCTTGCCACAAATACCCAAGTTACTTGGCATTGTTTAATAGGTAATGCTAAAAAGTGGAAAAACGAGGTGTTAGAAAAGGTTGTTACTATGCCCAATGGAACACGTGTACAACTACAAGCATTTCGGAATAGTAACACCCCCTTCGAAGTAACTTTCCGCTTTACGAGCAACGATAATGTAACGTTTGGCGAAGTACTCGAAGCTGTAGGGCAGTTGCCTATTCCCCCTTACTTAGGTCGTGCTACCGAGCAAAGCGATTTAAGCGATTACCAAACCGTTTATGCCATAAAGGAAGGTTCGGTGGCAGCTCCTACTGCAGGGTTACATTTTACCCCTCAACTGGTAGAGCAAATTAAAAACGATGGTGCTACTGTTGCCGATGTTACTTTGCATGTTGGGGCTGGTACCTTTTTACCTGTAAAAGGTGATAATGTTTCGGAGCATATTATGCATTCTGAAGTATGTTCGGTAAGCCTCGAAACCATAAAACTATTACTTATCAATAAGAAAAAAACAATTGCTATCGGAACAACATCCGTACGAACCATCGAAAGCCTTTATTATGTTGCCTTAAACCATATAAACAGTATTAACGAACAACATGGGCAATGTGCCGAAAGTATTCCGCATATCAACCAATGGGAACCCTACAATGCATTATATAATCCCGATGGGTATGAACTATTGCAGCAACTCATTCAACGAATGGAACAATTCGGATTACAGCAACTGCTGTATAGTACGGCTTTATTCATTATTCCTGGCTACAAGTTCCACTATACTTCGCACCTAATCACAAACTTTCACCAACCCAAAAGTACGTTATTACTTATGATTTCGGCTTTTATTGGCGATGCTTGGGTACATGTTTACCAGCATGCACTCGATAACGAGTACCGTTTTTTAAGTTACGGCGATGCAAGTCTTCTTGTTACTAAAAATGAACATACCCTCTGAAAGATACAACAGCACGATACAAATAATAATATGGAACTGATACGAACAAAAAAAGAAATGCATGCCCGTAGCGAAGAACTTCGCAAAGCTGGAAAAACCATTGGGCTAGTGCCAACAATGGGGGCATTACACGAAGGGCATTTAACGCTTGTTCGACAAGCTGTTAAGGCTTGCGATATTGTTGTAGTAAGCGTTTTTGTGAACCCTCGTCAGTTTAATAACCCAAACGACCTCGAAACCTACCCTCGCACACCCGAGCAGGATACAAAGCTATTGGAAGAAAATGGGTGCCACATACTATATATGCCCATTGTTGAGGATATATACGCCGATACCGAAGGCGAAACAGTTTACGAATTTGGTATGCTCGATAAGATAATGGAAGGCGAACACCGCCCCGGACATTTTGCTGGTGTAGCCCAGGTGGTGAGCCGTTTGTTCAAAATTGTAACCCCACATAAAGCCTTTTTTGGGGAAAAGGATTTCCAGCAACTGGCTATAATAAAGAAATTAGTTAACGACTACCATTTCCCACTCGAAATTGTTCCAGTGGCTATTGTACGCAACAACAAGGGATTGGCATTAAGTAGTCGCAATCAACTACTTAACGAAAACGAACTTGCCACAGCTCCCACTATTTATGCTACCTTAAAGGAAAGCGTGACCCGTAAAAACAACGAAAACTTAACCCCAGCACAAATAAAACAGTTTGTTGTTGAAAAACTTAATGCAACACCGCACCTAGATGTCGAGTACTACTCAATAGTTGACAGTGATACCTTAACCGAAATTGATAATTGGAACGACTCCAACACTCCCATAGGTTGCATTGCCTGCTATTGTGGGAAAGTACGCCTTATCGATAATATTAAGTATGCTAATGCCTAGTACAGTAAAGTATACCGGTATACCTAATTTTAGGCGTTATACATCTATTGCTCTTGTTGTATTCGTACTTTTTGCCTTTACGGGGTGTGGTACAAAACGGAAAGTGTACAAGCCTAACAAAAAGGTTATTGAATTTGACGAAAACACGGTTGTAAACCCAGCTAAATTAGCCTACACTCCTCTAAAGTACCAAGCTGAACCCGAAATGAGAGCCGTGTGGCTTACCACAATTTATGGGTTAGATTGGCCCAAAACAAGGGGAACATCGGCTCAAGTTCAGGAGAAGCAAAGGGAGGAGTTCCGTAAAATAATTGCCGAACTAAAGCAAGCTAACTTTAATACAGTATTTCTGCAGGTTCGCTTAAGAGGCGACTTATTATACCCTTCAGCACTCGAACCCCAAGCAGATATACTAACAGGTAGCACAGTTGCCCCTAATTACGATCCTTTAGCTTTTGCTATTGAGGAATGCCATAAACGTGGCATAGCCCTACATGCTTGGATAGTAACCTACCCTTTAGGAAGAAGAGAGCAAGTTAACAAACTAGGGGCTAGAGGCGTTGCTAAAAGGCATCCTAATTGGGTTGTGCAACACAATGGCGAATATTACTTAAACCCAGGGTTACCCGAGGTGAGAAGCTACTTAACTTCGCTAGTAAGCGACTTAATTAGCCGTTATAATGTTGATGGTATTCACTTCGATTATATTCGATACCCCGAAAAAGCGGGTAGCTTTCGCGACGATAACACCTACCAACAATATCGTAAACCTGGGCAAAGTAAAGCAGCTTGGCGCGAAGCGAATATAAACCAACTCCTAAGCGATGTTGCTGTAACTGTTGAACGAATCCGCCCAACAGTATTAATTAGTGCTACTCCCTTGGGACGTTATCGCGAAATACCTGGAAAAAAATACACGGGTTGGACGGCAAAGGAATCAGTTCACCAGGATCCAAAAGCCTGGTTCCGCCAAAAAAGTATCGATTTTGTGGTGCCTATGATGTATTACAAAAATGAACTCTTCGACCCCTATATTCGCGATTGGAAGGAGCAAATGAATGGAGGAATAGTTATACCTGGCTTAGGTGCCTACCGAACTCAGGATAACAGTAACTGGAATTGCCAAACCATTGAGCAACAAATTACCCTACTTAGGCAGGAAGGGTTAAAAGGTGTATGCTTTTACCGACAAGAAAATATCCGTGGAACGCATAAAAACCTTTATAACATTGTTTGCCAAGCTTTCACATTTCCAGTTCGTCCTTTACCATTTTTCGAACGTACAGCTCCATTGCCTAGTATGCCCATATTCCAATATTGCGAAATTGTAAAGGATACACTTATACTTAGTTGGTTACCATCCAAAGCAAACGATGGTACCACTAGTTACAACCTATTCTTTAATCTTTACGATAAAAATGGAAACCCTGGTGAAGATTATCTTTTAGCTCCTTCTATTCGAGGGAATCAGTATCGAATACCCCTTGCAATTTTTCCGAAATCAGGTAAAATACATTTCCGCTTAGAGGCGGCCAATGCTTTTAATCATGTTGGTCGGGCATCGCTTCCATTAGTTATCGACCTCAAGCATAAAAGTTTTACCTAAATGTTTGCCTAATGGCTGGTCTATACATTCATATCCCTTTTTGTAAAAGTCGCTGTATATACTGCGACTTTTATAGTACTATATCTCAAACGTCTCGAGCGTTGTTTATCGAAGCTTTATTAAAGGAATTAGAGCTGAAAAAAACTTTTATTGAATCAATCCCTATCGAAACTATTTACTTTGGTGGAGGAACACCTTCGTTGCTTACCATAAACGAGCTTCGCCTTATTATGGATAAGTTGCGAAGCCTTTACGATTCGTTATTTAAACTAACCGAAGTTACGCTCGAAGCAAACCCCGACGACCTTTCGTTGGCTTATCTTAAGCAACTGTATGAAATCGGATTTAACCGAATTAGTATGGGAGTGCAGAGCTTTATTGATAGCGAACTTCTATTTTTAGGACGAAGGCATACAGCAACGCAAGTAACAGAATCGGTTGAACTAGCTCGGAAAGCAGGCTTTTCGAATATAAGTTTGGATCTTATTTATGGGCTTCCCCAAAGTTCTTTTAAGCAGTTAACCTATTCTGTTCAACAACTTTGTGCTTTAGGCGTAGAACACATTTCGGCTTATGCATTAACTTACGAGGGGAATACACCTTTAGTAAACAAAGCAAGCCGGGGCGAAATAACCATTAAGAGTGACGAAAACGTTGCTACAGAATACCAGTTTATTGTAGAAAGCCTCGCTGGCAAAGGGTATTACCATTACGAAATATCGAATTTTGCCCAAAATGGTTTCGAAGCTAAGCATAACAGTTCGTATTGGCATAGGGTACCCTACATAGGGTTTGGGCCATCGGCTCATAGCTTTATTTGCCCAACACAACATATTCGTTACAAGGGTGTTTCTTTTTTACCGATGCAGGAAGCTCGATTTGCTAATGTTGCAAACCTTAAAAGCTATATTGCCATGCTAAGCCAGAACCAGCTACCCATAGGCTTTAGCGAAGCATTAACAAATATCGACCGTTACAATGAAATAGTTATGCTGGGGTTACGAACAAAAGCAGGAATAGACCTTATGTATTTTGAACAACAGATGGGTAAGGAGCAATTGCAAACGCTCCTTTCGAAGGCGACTCCCTTTATAAGGCAACAAATACTTTGTTGTAACAACAATACACTTTACCCTACCGATAAAGGGATGTTCCTTATCGATGGGGTTATAGCCGAGCTTTTTATATAGTTAGCTCAATTGGCATCAAATATTCCCATCAGGAACAATATGCTTGTACTAATACCCCTGTAGGTTTACTATATCCGCGCCATAAACTTTCGTATAGCTACATCCTTCCATTGCGCATAATCACCGAATTCAATATGATGCCTAGCTTCGTCCATCATCCATAAATAGAAAGCTATATTATGCAATGAAGCTAAAGTTAGTGCAAGTATTTCCTCGGCGCGGAATAGGTGATGTAAATAAGCTAATGTATAGTTTTCATCGAGTGGCGATGCTCCGCCACGTTCTATAGGTTCAAAACAGTTTTTCCACTTACGGTTCTTTATGTTTATAATACCATTTTTCGTAAATAGCTGACCATTGCGCCCATTACGTGTAGGCATAATGCAGTCGAACATGTCAACGCCCAAAGCAATAGCTTCCAAAATGTTGGCGGGTGTACCAACCCCCATCAGGTATCGGGGTTTATCTTTGGGTAAAATGGCATTTGTTAGGGCAATCATTTCGTACATTTTTTCGGTAGGTTCTCCCACGGCAAGCCCTCCAATTGCATTTCCCTCAGCTCCGTATTTGGCTACATTTTCGGCTGCACGTTTGCGTAGGTCGGGGTATATACATCCTTGCACAATGGGGAATAGTGCTTGTTTGTAACCGTAATGAGGTTCAGTTTCGGTAAACCGAGCCATGCAACGTGCTAACCAACGTTCGGTTATGGCAAGCGATTGCTCGGCATACTCAAAATCAGCATCGCCAGGGCAACATTCATCAAATGCCATCATTATATCTGCACCTATAATCCGTTCAATATCCATTACCTTTTCGGGAGTAAACAAGTGCTTCGAACCATCGATATGCGACGAAAAGGTTACTCCCTCTTCGGTAATTTTTCGGCGGTCGGCAAGCGAAAAAACTTGGAATCCACCGCGATCGGTAAGGATTGGTTTATCCCAACTATTGAACTTATGAAGCCCTCCAGCAGCTTTTAGAATATCAAGCCCTGGGCGAAGGTATAAGTGATATGTATTGCCAAGAATAATTTGAGCTTTAGCTACATTTACTTGCTCCATGGTAAGAGCTTTTACACTACCAGCTGTTCCTACAGGCATAAATATAGGCGTATTAATAATACCATGTTCGGTAACTATTTGCCCGTGGCGAGCATTGCTGTGTGGATCGGTTGTAAGAACTTTGTATTCCATGGTTTGCAAAGTTACTTGTTTCGGTTGGAATGCCAATTAGTTAAGGTTAAAAAGGGATTTCTTCGGTTAATTCCGAGGAAATCCCTTTTTTCTTATGCTACGATTAATGTTTTGTTGTGTATGTTTTACAGAGGAGTAAATACAATCTTAAATATGTTCGAAATAATACCCTTATCCTCATCAAAAGCGAAAATTACAAAGTAATGCTCCTTACCGCTTGGTTTTGAGCCAAACGAGGTCGTATTGATTTCTGCATCCCCCTTGCCAAAGGTTCGGGTATCTTGGTAAATATAAGCTTCCTGCACGAGACGAATAAGCTTAGTGCGTGCATTTTCATCAGTAACTGTCTGGTCATAAATATCCTTAGGTTGTAAATCCCAAAAGTATTTTACCGATTTATCGCTAGGTGTAACCTTTATTTTTGCCCCTCCCCCAATATTTTGCACCAACTTTAAATCGATATTGAAGTTCGAATTAATGGGCGATGCGGGGGTTTTACCATCTATAACTACAATTTCTGAGGCAAGATCCTTGTTGCTATCCATAGCAAAAGCAATGGTAACTATATCGTAGTTATCAGGTAAGGGGAATTCGGGGGTACCTTTTACCGAAATCTCTTTTTCACCCGTAAAAGTTTCTTTATCAAAGTTTCCAGTTTGTTTCCACCAAGCACTTTTTGCGGTGTAATAATCGCCAAAATTTTGAATAGCCTTTTCGTAAAGATCCTTTTTTATTGTTGTAGCAAAAACTTTTAGTTGGGGATTCGAGCAACCTATTTTAGCCACACAATTCGTTGGGGTTAACGATTTTATTTCAATTTCAACTTCAACATTATCCTTTTGGATTGGATTTTCGGCTTTTACTACGGTAATTTTGCTTGTGGCTTTAAGACCATCAACGGTTGCGGTTACTGTTGTTTCGCCTTCTTTTAGTGCGGTAACTAAACCTTTGTCCGAAACTGAAGCAACTTGTACATCGCTCGAAGTAAAGGCAATTTTTGCACCGTTTGCTGGTGTAGGAGTAAGTTGTAGCTGTAAGGTTTCGCCAACTTTTAACTGTTTCTCGCTAGGAGTAATGGTAAGGGTTTGCTTTGCTTTTACGGTAATTTCGCAAGCTCCTTTTGAGCCATTTACATCAGCTGAAATAATCGACACGCCTCGCTTTACCGCAGTTACTACACCCTCGTTAGTTACTGTGGCAACTTCGGTATTTGTTGAAGAATACGTTATGTTATTCGGCACTAAATTCGGTTTTGTAAATAGGCGAAATTATCCCCTCCTCATCATTGTAGCCAAATATTACAAGGTAGTAGGGTACGCCTTTTGCTGTAGTAGTTAAATCAGTAGTATTTATTGTGGCATCGCCTTTGGTTATAGTACCATAATTGTAGTTGTAACCATTTTGCACTAATCGACTACAGTATACGTGTTCGTTTTCAGGGGTTACATTTTTGTCGTAATTCGCTTTGGATTGAACGTCCCAATAGTACGTAGTATTTTTATCACTAGGTGTAACCTTTATTTTTGCTCCCCCTTTAATAGATTCTACAACTTCGGTTGCTAACGTCATTCTTTGTACGGCCTTTTTCGTTTTGTAGTTTTGTTCCACAATAGCAGTTTTAAGTTTCATATTTGCATCCATGCCAAAAGCAACAATTACAACATCGAAGTTGTCGGGTAGGGGAAAGTATGCCGTGCCTTTTACCTGTATCTCCTTATCTCCGTTGAAAGTCATTTCCTCGAATTGCCCCCACTCGTTCCAAAATGCGAGCATGCCGCTGTAGTAGTCTGGAAATTTGTTGCAAATATTGTCATACACATCCTTACGAACTATATCAGCAAATACATATAGCTCCTTGTCGGTGGCTGTTACATTTGCTATACAATTTGTGGGGGTTATACTTTTCAGTTCAATTTTAATTGGGTTTTCGGCTTTTACTACGGTAATTTTGCTTGTGGCTTTAAGACCATCAACGGTTGCGGTTACTGTTGTTTCGCCTTCTTTTAGTGCGGTAACTAAACCTTTGTCCGAAACTGAAGCAACTTGTACATCGCTCGAAGTAAAGGCAATTTTTGCACCGTTTGCTGGTGTAGGAGTAAGTTGTAGCTGTAAGGTTTCGCCAACTTTTAACTGTTTCTCGCTAGGAGTAATGGTAAGGGTTTGCTTTGCTTTTACGGTAATTTCGCAAGCTCCTTTTGAGCCATTTACATCAGCTGAAATAATCGACACGCCTCGCTTTACCGCAGTTACTACACCCTCGTTAGTTACTGTGGCAACTTCGGTATTTGTTGAAGAATACGTTATAGTTGAACCCACAGTGGGCTGAGGCTCAATAGTGAGCTTAAGGGTTTCGCCAACGGTAAGTTCGGCTTCACTAGGGCTGAGGGTTATTTGCTCGAGCTTGGGTTTTTCGATGGGCTTTACTTCGGGTTCTCTGCAACTGGCTAGTAGTAACACCGCCACAAAAAGTAAACAGATGGTTGGTTTTACGAGTTTCATAGTTGTTATAGGATTTTATTTCAATTGAATACTTTTATTTTTCCGCTCATATTTTGTTGCAAAGATAGTCTATTTTGTGTAATAGCAAACAAAGAACAACATTTAATGAGACCTTTGCTCGGCAACAAGATAATTCTCATTATAGGTTATTACCCATTTGGTAATAAGCGCATTCATTTCAGGGGAATTGTAGGGGCGAACCTGCGTGTCCCCCGCACATATCATTAATTTGTTCAGGTTCATTTTTATTTTTCTCCTGATGAAAAGATCAAAACCTCGGAGCATTTGTTTGAGTTTACTTGATCTTTTCCCATTTTGTTGTTGACTAAAATGGGAAATCATCAGGTAAACTCAATTACAAGTTCTGTTCGTTTAAGGGTTTACTCGTGCGAAAAAAAATCCCCTGAGCCTCAAAAAAAATGAAGCTCAGGGGGAAATGAGGGGGAATATATCTTTCTCTAAATCCCAACAAGTTTACTTTACTATAGCCTCTAAGTTAGAGAGGCTGAACTCCAGCTTCTTATTTTTCAAAAGTCTCAAAAAACGACCTTTGTTTCGAACCTTATTATCCTAGGGGGTCTGCACAAAGGTCTCCTTTATAATTACACTTAATAGTGGCAAATATATTATACTGGTTACAATAAACTTGCTTTATAGTAAACTAAATAGGTATATTTTCGAACAACACATCAAACGGAAGTTGCTCAATATACCATTCACCCTTAATTTTCTTCAACCGAAATTCTAGTTTCGTATTGTTACTACCCTTCTTTTGCATGGCCGTAACATAAAAAACATCCTCGCCATTAGAGGTTATAGCCTTCGAACTTTTCACAACAATGGCTTTAAACTTTGTGTCAATAGGAAAATTATTGCCAGCATACTCAAATAAAGAAAGAAGCATTTTGCGGAAATCATCCTGTTTGCTTGGTGATGGGTCAACATATATAAGAGCATCGTTTATTCCCTCACTACCTTTTTGCATCACAACTTCGTAAAACTTTGTTGCAATTCCTTCTGGTGTTTTCGATTGTACCTTACAACTTAAGATAGTCAATACTACTCCTAAAGAAAGAAGAAAAAAATAGAATTAGAGACCTCCTTTTCATACATTTTTATAGCTTGTTTTTTGTTCCGCTTTTTACTCGATATCGAACACGTACCACTTACCGTTTACCTTATGCACAAGTACAGCCATTGCTAAATCAGGTTGCGATTCAACTTCGGCTTCTCGCCCCTTCTCGCATAAAGTAACACGGCTAAACCTATTCGCTGTAGTTGAATCGGCAATTTCTTCCGACGATAATACTACAGCGTGGTAATTGGGGTTTTGTACATTATATTTTTTGGTATTTACTTCGTTTTCGTTGATTATTTGAAAGGCTCGCGAAATAATAATACGAAGTGTACTCTGCACCACGGGATCAGGATCAACAAATTTCAGCGATTCATCTATCCCCTCCATTCCTTTCTGTTTTAATGGTTCATAGAACTGAATAGCCACTTTCTCGGGGGTTTGTGGGTAATGCGAGCATCCATTAACTGAGGCTACAATGAACAAGCCTGAGGCAATAAAAAGCAATGTAATTATTAGTTCTCTCTTTTTCATCATTCAGTAAATAATAAATACTTCCATTGGCAACACAAATATACGCATAAATCGCCATCTAAAAGAAAAAAAGAACTAGACAGATTCGGAGGATGTTACCGTATTGAGTATAAACAGAATTGCACAATTAACCATAACACTGCCTAAATGGGCATATTAGACAAAAGATAACGTATTGAAAATGAGAATTAAAGAGATACACACTTATCGTGTATAACAAAAACCAATTTTGCCAAATGCCGTACAACAATTCGCTATCTTATAACAGACAATATTTCAAATATCACAAGCTAATAGAAAGTATAAAGCAAAGGAATGAAGCGAATTTGCTCTGCCATAAAGGAGTTTTTTGCTTTACGTTGAGCCTTTGGCTTGATTTTTGCACTCACTAAAAGGTAATAATGGATTAGAATAAAATAGTCCCCTTAAGAAGATATAGTGATATGAGCAAAGACATGCCCAAAAAGGAAAAGCAACACGAAAAAAAACAGGAGGAAAACACCATAAATGAGCCTGAGGTTACCCAAGAAATACCTAACAAGCAAGACCCTATTTCGAAAAAAGAGCCTAAGGTAGAAGACGCTACCAAAGAATTAGAGGAAAAAATTGCGACCCTAAGTGACCGACTATTGCGAGTTACAGCTGAATACGACAATTATCGCAAACGCACAACGAAAGAAAAAGCTGATTTGTTGGCCTATGGTGGTGAAAAAATTCTTTCGGAATTGCTTCCAGTTATTGATGATCTCGAAATAGCCCTTGCTAGCATTCGTTCCGCAGATAGTGTTGATGCTGTTCGCGAAGGTGTTGAGCTTATTGTTCAAAAATTCTTCTCATTTCTTACCAAGCAGGGTGTAACCCAAATGGATGTTATAGAAAAGCCATTCGATATGGCTTCGCAACAAGCTATTGCAATGGTTCCTACTGGTGACCCTAATAAGAAAGGTATCGTTTTAGACTGCACCAAAAAGGGGTATACTTTAGGCGATAAAGTACTACGCTATGCCGATGTAGTCATTGGAGAATAAGGTGTGTTTATTTAGCTACAATAATGGCAACGAAAAGAGACTATTACGAAATACTAGGAATTGCAAAGGACGCTTCGACCGATGAAATAAAGAAAGCTTATCGAAAGATGGCTATAAAATACCATCCCGATAAGAACCCTGGTGACAAAGTGGCTGAAGAAAAGTTTAAGGAGGCTGCTGAAGCATATAGTGTTCTAAGCGATAGCGAAAAGCGTTCGCGCTACGATCAATTTGGTCACTCGGGTGTAGATAGCAATGCATTCACCTCGGGCAACGTTAATTACGAAGATATTTTCAGCGCATTTGGCGATATTTTCAGTGGGTTCGGTGGCTTTGGTGGCTTTTCGTCACGTTCAGGCGGAGGCTCGTCTAAACACATTTTTCGGGGGAGCGACCTACGAGCAACTGTAAAACTGACACTTAAAGAAGCTGCAGAAGGAACCGATAAAAAATTGAAGATAAAAAAAATGGTACTTTGCAAGAAGTGCCACGGAAGTGGTTCGGAGAGTAGCGAAGGTCGAAAAACATGCCCCAAATGTAATGGCACAGGAAGTGTAACAAGTACGGCAAACACCATTTTTGGTAGGATGCAAACACAAACTACTTGCCCCGAATGCC
>JASBZJ010000015.1 GCA_029983495.1 Porphyromonas sp. | reverse complement strand
ACCATCTTGTGCATTATTGAGAACCAATATAAAGAACCAAATAATAGCAAAAAGGAATTCATTTAGTATATAAAAAACGACTACATTTTTATGAGAAGATTTACCACTTCGTTACGGTTGCTACTAAGCATATTGTTTGCAACCCTTGGAATTACAGCACGTTGTGGGCAAACAAAAACATCGCGCGAGGTAACGCTTTCACAAGCAGGAACCTTGCGTAGCACACTCGGCGCGGACTATATGGCTATAGAAAGCCTAACCGTTAGGGGACCTTTAAATGGCAATGATATTGTTGTACTTAAGGAAATGACCACTGAGGCTGTTCCTAAGCAGGGGATTGAAGGCGGTTCGCTGAAAAAGATGAACCTTAGGGATGCAAAAATTGTAAAGGGTGGTAACCCATATGGTATATCGCAAGAAACCTCGAAGGACCTATATACCGAGGATAATGCTATTTCGGATGAAATGTTCGATGGTGCAGCAACACTCGAGGAAATTGTTTTACCCAAGGATGTAACACGTATTGGAGTTTTTGCTTTTGGTGGTACACCTAAACTAAGTACCGTACAGTTCCCTGATGGCGTAACCTCGATTGAGCAATCGGCTTTTTATATGGCTGGTCTCGAAGGAAAGCTCGTTCTCCCCCAATCATTACGTTCAATTGGCAAACAAGCTTTTGCTTATACTCACATTTCAGATATTGTATTCCCTACTGGATTAAAGGAAATTGGCATGATGGCTTTCCTTTCGAATCCCGAGCTTACCAAAGTTGTTATCCCTGAGGGCGTAGAAACAATTGGTGGAGCTGCTTTTTGGCGTTGTAACGCCATCGAAAAGGTTCAATTCCCCTCAACGCTGAAATCGATTGGTGCGATGGCTTTTAAGGATATTGCCTTGTGCAAGGAAATGATTATTTATGCTAGTGTACCACCTACTTGCCAGGAAAATACTTTTAGTGGTATGCAGGTTTCGAAGCTGTTGTTGCGTGTTCCTAAAGGCAGTAAGGTGGCCTACGAGAATGCTACAGGATTTGGCGATTTTGCCAACATTGTAGAGTTGGATAACGATAACCCAACTCCAATAGATAATGCACTGGTCTTTAAGCATAGTAATCGAACGGATACAAAGGTTTCGCTACTTATAAAGGGGAAGGGTACAATAACAATTGATGGGGCTAAAGAACCTTTTAAAAGTGGCTGGAATGAGTATACCTTAACCAAAGGCACTGTTATAATAAAAGGTGAAATTACGCACTTTGAATGTTCGGAAGGAAATATTACTTCGCTTGATTTGAGGGGCTGTAAATCGCTTCAATCACTTGATGTAAACACGAATGCAATTAGCTTTATCGACCTTAGTAGCAATTCTTTATTAAAGGAACTTTCGATTTTTAGCAACCCTATTACTAGTTTGGATTTATCGGGATGCACAAACTTGGAAGTGTTAGATGCTGCGAACTGTAAGCTTGAAGCGTTGAGTGTTGCGAAGAATAAGAATCTACGTCAAATCCTTATTCGAAAAAACAATTTTAATCGTGCTAGTTTTCAGGCTCTTGTTGCCTCTTTGCCTATACGACCCTTTAACGCAAAAGGAACATTGGTTCCCTTGGGGACAGGGACTTCGCCCGAGCACGAGCTTACTCTTTGCAGTAAAAATGATGTTGCCAATGCCGATATTCGTGGATGGACTGTTTATGATTACGTTAATGGGAATTATGAACCTTACAAGGGATACGATGCTAACGGAAACCCCACTGTTGGAGAAGGTTTAATTACACTTCGAGTACCAGAATCGTGTGTTAACAACGGAACAAAAATAGGAATCGAAGTGCCCGATGATGCCATTGGTGTAGCACTTGAGGGGGTTGACAGCGAGTACAGGAGCTTTTACAATGAATACGAAATCGTAAATTCGGAAATCCGTATTAAAGGCGATATAAGGAAGATTGCCATTTATGCTACCGAGCTTGACGATGCCGACTTTAGTGGATGCGCAACATTAACCGATATAAAATGCCCCAACGGAAAACTTAAACATGTAAATATAACGGGGCTTAAGCACCTTAACTATGCAGCTTTTCAAATGAACGAGCTCGAATCTATTGATGCTAGCAACTTACCATCGCTCGAGTTCCTTCATATTTTCCAGAACAAGCTCACATCGGTTAAAGTTGATAATTCGCCCAAGTTAAAGTTCCTAGCTGTAAACACAAATAAACTTACCAATGAGGCTTGTCGTAAAATGTTCGAAACATTACCAACTTATTCGCCTGATGATAAAGCTACGTTGTTCCTTGTTGATACACGTTACAGTGTAAAAGAGGGAAATAAATGCTCCAAAGAGAACGTTAAGTTTATCACGAAAAAAGGCTGGCAAGTTAGGGATTACTGCGATGGAAAGGAGGGAAAAAGCGGAATAGAGTATGGAGGTGAGAACCTTGCCACTTACTCTGTTGATAACCATAATGTTTTGGTATACCCCAACCCCGTTCATAATACCCTATATGTGCAAGGTGTGAACCAATCTACCCTTATCAAACTGTACACTGCAAGTGGAGAATTAGTAGATACACTAAACAAGAAAACAGCTTTGAGAAATGGCGATACAATAAGCTACGATATATCATCGTTACCAAAGGGTAATTATTTATTAGCTATTGATAATACACTTAAAGCAATTGTTGTTAAGTAGGATTACCGAAAGTGGTATAAATATAGAATACTATAATCGGTCAAGCCAAATGCAGAATTTAGGATCGGCGATAATTGTTGCCGATCCTTTTTCTTTGATTTCTTAAATAACGAGCATTTGTTTATGATTTGAGTGTAATACATCAATGGAACGCTACTAAAGTACTTGCCCAATATGAAGGATATTCCCGAAAAAAACATCTAAATTTGCCGTTGCGGAAAACAGGTTTTTGAATCATATTAGCCTGCAATGACCGAACTTTTAGAATTCAAACTTATAGAAACAACCGAATGGAGACCTACCAATTACTTATGATTATTGTTTTTGGCCTTGGCATTTTAGCGATTTCGCTTGAAGATGTTGTGCGCATAAACAAAGGATCAATAGCATTAATGATGGCTACGGTACTGTGGGCCATATTAACCTTTAGTACAGAAACCGAAAGTGGCGATATTATCAACGATAAATTCGTTCACCACTTGGGCGATGTTTCTGAAACTCTATTTTTTGTGCTTGGAACAATGTTAATTGTTCGCATCGTTGATAAATATGGAGGGTTTCAGATTATAACAGATCGATTACAAAACAATAGCAAACGTTCGTTATTGCTATTTTTTGTGGGTATTGCTTTTGTTACTTCGGCATTGCTTGATAATATTGCAGCCGTGCTTGTGTTGCTTTCTATTCTTCATCGTATGGTTCCTAACGAAGTTGACCGCCTAAAGTACGCTTGCATGATAGTAATTGCAGCAAATGCTGGTGGCTCGTGGTCTCCAATTGGAGATGTAACAACACTTTTGCTTTGGACATCGGGAAGGTTATCGCCCTTACACCAAATGGGTACCCTTATATTACCTGCTATTGTAAACCTAGTTATACCTACCACAATTGCCTATTTTTGGCTCTTTAAGGGTAATAAAAAACTCCGCGAAGTACCAGTAAAACCAAATGTTCAGCAACAAGCTATTGGAGCCAAGTCGCAACGTGTAATCCTTGTAATAGGTTGCTTATCGTTAAGCCTTGTACCTGTATTCCAAATAGTAACAGGGCTTGCACCATTTTTATGTGTACTATTCGGACTAGCTATATTGTGGATTTATACCGATACCAAGTTTTTTAATGTATCGAAGGTTCTCGATGATAACTTGCGTGTAGTTACACTTATGAAAAAGCTCGATGTTGCTTCGATTTTTTTTCTATTAGGCGTGCTTATGTCGGTTGCAGCACTTAATGTAGGCGGAGTTCTTTCGTTAGCTGCATCCGCTGTGGATCGAAGTGGTATCCCCCCACTAGGATTTTCTACCATGTTAGGTATGGCATCGTCGTTTACTGATAACGTAGCTCTTGTTGCTGGTACAATGGGGATGTATCCGCTTGACTCGGCAACATTGTCGCCCGATTTTTTTGCTGATGGTATGTTCTGGACCTCGGTGGCTTATACTGCTGTAACGGGGGGGAGCTTGCTGATTATTGGTTCTGCAGCGGGGGTTACTGCTATGGGACTTGAAAAAATCTCCTTTGGGTACTATTTTAAACGTTTTTCGGGTTTAGCGTTGGCAGGTTATGTTGGTGGGCTGTTAACGCTTTGGCTTGAACTCCATATTGGGTAGTTCTCTTTTTCTAGGTAAAATATATTTCGGGATATGGTCGCTTGTATTCGCCAATTCGTTTCCTGTTAAACAACAATGACTTAAGGAAATATTTTTTTGCCCCATGCAGTATTTTGCTGTATGGGGCATTTACTATATGAAAGCGGTTAGCGAATCGCATTCGTAAAACGACATCTTGCATAAGCCCTCAATAATAAACATAGGAAAAAGGCGAGCTACATAAACCCCAATATTGTAATAAAGAGGTTTCTTGGTTGCGCTTCACGCAAGGGGGAATGGCATTAAATGTCGGAACCATACGCACCAATAAACACCAACACCTCGAAAAGTCATCCTTGGGAAGGTTAGATTCCTATAATGGATCAACTTTTTGCACCAACCATGGAAATGATGAATTGCCCGAATGCAAGGGTTGGACTAATAACCCTTTGAGGTTGGGGAAAAGTGGCTTGCACAACAAGTTTAAGCCCTTCTTCCCCACCTCAGTAATAAGCTGTTTTTTTTGACCCATACGACTTTCACATGAAAAAGATATCAGTTAATTATTTGTTCTTACTCCTGTTTGCGGTAACGATTAGTGGATGTTCTCTTGGCCCCGATGGAGGTAACGACCCCCTTATTTGGGATTTTAATAGCCAGGTGCTAAAGATTGAAATAGTCGATCAGGACGGGCATTCACTAATCGACCCGAACACACGTCAAGGCGATAAGCGTCTAAAAAGCATTTCCTTCGAATGGGATGACGAAACTTATCGTTACGAAGGTTTGCCAGCGCGTCAACTCCGTGCTGTTCCCGAATATTATAAGGGGGTATCGCTGGAGCGAAGCAAAAGTTCTTATTTGCTAACCTTTGGCGAATTCCAACCTCATTATAGAAATGCCAAGATAGAGATTGAAATTCCTGGCATTGGAGAATTCGATGTAAGATTTACTTATACTGCAAGTCCTAAAGGAACGAACCCCAACATACGTAAGTCGGTAACCGTTAATGGTGTACCCGTTAATAATCCCGAAGACCCATTTCAAATTCGCTTAGTTGTAGACCGAAAAAAGTGGGATAATTACGGCTCGAATAGGCATGAGGCTACTTACCTGCCTGTAACTCTTTATTTTGTGCCAAGTTATAATTCGAAGTACAGCTTCGAAAACATTAATAAACAACGTGTAGCTGTATTGTACAATAACAAGCGTTATCACTATAACGATGACTACTATGATGAAGATGGTGATGATGATGATTACGAAGTAGGCAAAGATCCTATCTATCTTAATAAGCTTACGCTTTATGGTGGAAAAACGAGTTTCTTAACCTCGAATAGCGGTTATTGGGGTAATACCTTTTTTGCATTTGGTCCTTTCGACCCTGCGAAGAATTACGAAAAGGAGAAACTAACTTTTGTACTTCTCGATCATTCTTTCGAAATAGAATTTACGGCAAAGCTCGATAGTGAAGGCATTCCATTTTATGATGCCACTATTCTTAGTGGGGATAACAATGGCAGAACGGAAAAAAAGTGTTACTTTCGCAATGGACCATTGGTATTTCTACCACTTTAGCGTGTGAATGAAAAGGAACTTAGCGAGAAGGTTAAGGCTGGAGAGCGTAGTGCTTTTAGCCTTCTTTACTCGTTGTATGCTCCCGATTTATTCCGTCTTATTGGTCGATATATTATCGATAACGAAAAAGCGAAGGATTTACTGCAAGATTGTTTCCTAAGGATTTACGACAATATAAATAAGTATCGTTACCAAGGGGAAGGTTCGTTAGCAGCATGGTTACGGAGGCTTTGCACAAATGAGTGTTTAATGTTTTTACGCCGTGAAAGTAAAAACCTTGTAGTTCCCCTAGACGATGAGCAAGTTGTTGCTTGCGAGGTTGCTTCTCCCACTGAAGAGCAACTCGAAACTCTACCTAGCGAGGTTCTTGAATCGTTTATTAAATCGCTCCCAGATGGCTATAGAACCGTATTTGTACTATTTGTGATCGAAGGAAAAAGCCATAAGGAAATTGCTAAGTTGCTTGGTATAAACGAAAAAAGTAGTTCCTCGCAGTTAACACGAGCTAAGAGGCTTCTTGCCAAGGCTATAAACGAATGGTACAACCATAACCAATAACATGATGAAAAATAAACCTACAAAAGCACCCCTCGAACCATGGCTTAGTTCGATACAGCAACGTTGCTCGGCTCATTTAGGAGAAGAGCTTCAGCAGCCGTTGTCGGACGAACTCCAGCAGGTATGGGTTAGCATTGAGCAAAAACTCGATGGAAAGGGCAAAGCAACGCCCCACATTGTTTATTTTCGTCGCATGGTTATGGTAGCCGCTAGTGTGCTTACTGTTGCAGGTTTGCTAATTAGCATATACACACTTGCGCATAAGCAACAACCCATGCCTACTATTGCAAAGGTTGTTATCCAAAACGCTAGCGAAACAGCTATTCCTTTTCAACCTAAGCACCCAACGGCAATATTATCCTCTCCGAATGTTTCAGAATTCAATAGGATGAAATCTGCGCACGATGCAGAGGTAAGCAATACGCCACAAAGTAAAAGTACGACCGTTAGCACAGACAATGGCTCGCAAAGCACACTCTTACAAACAATAGCTCCAAGGGATATTGTTCTTCCCTCTCGGGAAACAAATATTGAACTATATGCTAGCGAAATAAATTATGCTATGGCAACGAGCGAATTTGTACAGCACGAAAGTACAGTTGCACCAAACCATAACGAGGTAACTGTTGAGCTCCCCGATGACTATAATAAGTTACTCTCCAAACCTAACGATTCTCGTTTAGCCCAAGAGATAAATAACGATACCAGAGTACTCGAAACCCTTGCCTTATCTACAGCAAGTACGGTTCCTCTTGCAAGGTACAATACCCAACCCCTTCAGCAAAGTGGTTTTATCCTGAAAAGTCGTAATATTCTTCCTCCATTTGTGCGTATTCCTTCGGACGAGGATGAACAGCTAAAGTACAACAGTACAACTTTTAGGCATGCATTGCCATTACGGGCTGGTGCAAGAGTTTCGCTTCCTATTACAAAATATATTTCTATCGAATCGGGTATTCGTTATACTATGCTAGTTAGCAAAGCAAGTAATTACCTCCCCGGAGAAAGCTTGCAACAGCGCATCCATTATGTAGGTATTCCCCTTGGATTTGATGTAGAGCTATTTCGCTACAAGCGGTTTAATTTGTATGCTGGTGCAGATTTTGCTGTGGATAAGGCCGTGTATTCAAGTTTAAATCAAAAATCTCTTGATATTCTTCCTTGGCAACTATCAGTAAATGTACATAGTGGGTTCGCCTTTGATATAATACCACAATTGGCACTTTACGCTTCGCCTAGTTTAAGTTATTATTTCGATGATGGAACAAAGCTAAAAACATATTATAAAAGCCATCCGCTGAACTTCTCAATTTCCTTTGGGTTGCGCTTTATGCCTTTGGCTAAATAAACATACTTGTGAGAACACCCTAATTTTAATACTCCTTTTTTAAGGGGTATTTTTTATTTATAGTTGGTTCTATGTTCTAGCTAGTTTCACTAGGTGTGTTTTTCCAAAAATAGGCGATACGGCAACAAAAGCATCATTTAGTTCATTCCAAAGTAGTAACTTTGCATGCGTGTAATTGTGCCAAGTTTGGCGAACAATGCACAGTATTCTATGCCAAAGGGAACTACTCATAAACGAAAAAAACAACCAGTTCGTAAAAATAATACTGCAAAGCCTAGCCGAAGTAGGCACTTTGTGGACAATATACGTAATACAGCTCGGCAGGATAGCGTAAGGTTTCTTGTTGGCTTGGTATTATTGTTTGCAACGCTCTTCTGCTTTATTGCATGTGTTAGCTATTTCTTTACAGCTAGTAGCGATCAGAGTATTGTTGCTGGGCATGGTGTTTCGGCATCTGAACTCGAAAAAGGGGAAGTGCAGAATACCTTTTCGTGGTTAGGTGCCATAGTTTCGCATGCTTTGGTAGATGGCTTTTTGGGCGTGGGTATTTTTGCACTTTTAGTTTTTCCATTAATGGTTTCGTTAAAGCTTATAGGGGCACACCCTAAAGTGCAGTTGCTTAAAGTGTTTGTTAAGTATACCTTTTTTGCCATTACATTATCGCTATTAGCTTACTTGGTAACCTTGCCTTTTGTATCCTCTTATACTACCTTTAGGTGGGGGGGGCGCGATGGTGAACTATTGGGAGAGTGGTTAGCAATGTATATTGGTGTTTGGGGAGTGGCTTTTTTAGGGTTGTTATTAGTTGTAATAACATGGGTACTATTCCGCCCTCGCCGTAAGGCTAATGTTCGTCATGCATTGTCGTTTAATTGGTTAAAGTGGCACAGAAAACCTAAGGATAAAGCTGATGTTATTGAACCAACCGAAAAAAATAGCCACGAACAAGAGTTTACAACTGAAACTACATCTGAGCCTCCTGTAGGCGATTTTCAAGAAACTAGTACTAAAGCTACCCCTCTTGAAGATAATAATGTTGAGGAAGTTGACCCCAGCGAGGAATACCTTTCGCCACAAAAGGAACCATCGAATATTTACGCAACCGAAAGCAAACTTGTTGTTGAGGTTGCCGAAGGGGATAGTCAGCCCATGAGCGAAAAACAGTTTGTTAAGCGAGACCAAGGCGATTTACCTGGTTATCTTTTCCCTACCCCCGATTTGTTAGAAAAAGATAGCGAGGAGCTTGTTCCCCCCGATATGAAGGAAATTCGGGCTAACGAACAACTTATTATTGATACCCTAGAAAGTTTTAAAATAAAGGTAACGCCTATAAAAGCCACTGTAGGCCCTACTGTAACACTTTACGAAATAGAACCTGATGCGGGTATAAAAATATCGCGCATTCGTAACCTCGAGGATGATATAGCTTTGAGCTTAAAGGCCGATGGTATACGTATTATTGCTCCGATACCAGGAAAGGGAACCATAGGAATTGAGGTACCCAATGCTAAACCTCGTGTTGTTGGCTTGCGAAGTATGCTAACGTCGCGTAAGTTTGTTGAAAGTAAGTTCGAGCTACCCATCGCTTTAGGGCGTACCATAACCAACGATATTTTTACTTTCGATTTAACCAAGATGCCTCATTTACTTATTGCAGGGGCAACAGGGCAGGGTAAAAGTGTAGGCATGAACGTAATTATCACATCGTTGTTATACGCCAAGCATCCTAGTGAATTGAAGTTTGTGATGATTGACCCGAAGATTCTCGAATTTTCGATTTATAACGACCTGCAACATCACTTCTTTGCAAAAATACCTACCGAAAATAAGTGCATTATTACCGATACCGATAGAGTAATACCCACATTGCTGTCGTTATGCGAAGAGATGGATAACCGTTATTTGCGTTTAACCAATGCGAAAGTAAGGAACATTGCCGAATATAATAAAGCCTATAAAGCAGGTGAGCTACTCGAGGAAGACGGCCACGAACTTATGCCTTATATTGTATTGGTGGTAGATGAGTTTGCTGATCTAATTATGACGGGAGGCAAAGAAATTGAACGACCCATTGCTCGATTAGCCCAGAAAGCACGTGCTGCTGGTATACATATGATTCTTGCAACACAACGACCTACTACGGACGTGGTTACGGGAACTATAAAAGCTAACTTCCCTGCTCGTATTGCTTTTAAAGTATTTTCGTCAATGGACAGCCGAACCATTCTCGATTCTACGGGTGCAAATAGGTTAATAGGTAGGGGAGATATGTTGTTTTATCAGGGGCGCGAAATGATTCGTTTGCAGTGTGCTTTGGTTGATACGCCCGAAACTCAACGAATTGTCGATTTTATTGCAGCCCAACCAGGCTACGAAGCTCCTTACCCATTGCCCGAAGTTCATGAAGAAGAGTCGACCGAGTCGTCAATTTCAACCGACAAACTCGATGCATTATTCGAAACTGTTGCTCGTGCGGTCGTATCATCGGGGCAGGGGTCTACAAGTAAAATACAGCGTGATTTCGAAATCGGATTTAACCGCGCTGGTCGATTGATGGATCAATTGGAGCGAGCCGGAATAGTAGGCAAGCAATCGGGAAGTAAACCTCGCGAAGTTTTAGTTCAGGATCTCGATTCCCTCAACAAAATTCTCTATAACTTGCGTCTTTCGTCAAAGTAATTAATCTTTTAGCTTGTTGATGTTTTTATGAGTACTCGTAGATTGTTTGTTTCGCTTGTCCTTATTTGTTTATTTGTTGCGTTTACAGGTCGTGTAAAAGCTCAGTTGCCGGCCGAAACTGTTTCGTCCGTATCGTTGCACTTGCAAAAGGGTAGTGAAGTGCTTTTTTCTATTTCATCGCCAATTGCCAAGCAAGCTCCTTTTGCTAGTGGTACGGGTAACCTTTTACTTAGCAACAATAAGTTCCGTCTTCGTTATCAAAGCCTTGATGTTTGCTATAATGGCGAGCAACTTTCGTACTACGATTATCGCGAACGAACGCTAACACTTCTCCCTAGTAATAACGAGGAAATAATTCAGCTTAACCCCATACTATTATTGCGTGGTGGGGAAAAATTTTTCGTCTTTAATTTGTTATCCAGTAGGGGTAATGAACAAAATATTGAACTCATACCTAAAAATAATCGTAGTCTATACCAGCGTATTGTAGTAACTTTGGATGCGAAAAGAAAAACAGTGAGTGCGATTGATGTGGAATTTCGTGGAGGAGAAACCTCGCACATTACAATAACAAAGATTATACCCCGAAGCGACCTTAGCAGTAATTATTTTGTTCAAAAGGAAGAACAGTACCCCAATAGTGAGCTTGTTGATCTTCGGTAGAATGGGTTTAACCTTTTTCCTGGTTTAAATAAAACACGAAACTGATTGTTCCTAATAAATTACCCTCGAAAGTAATGATGTTACAGATGCTAAAGGCAAAGATACACCGTGCTCGTGTAACCGAAGCCGACCTAAATTACGTAGGAAGCATAACCTTGGATAAAGAGCTTATCGATGCCACAGGCATATTACCTGGCGAAAGAGTACAGATTGTAAACAACAATAATGGTGAGCGTTTCGAAACTTATGTTATCGAAGGGCCTGCAGGTAGCGGAATGGTTTGCCTAAATGGTGCAGCCGCTCGTTTAGCTCAGCCTGGCGATGTTGTTATTGTTATGGCTTATTGTTGGCTTAATGCTGAAGAAGCAAAAACCTTTAAACCAAAGGTTGTTTTCCCTAACGAGAACAACCGAATTTGAAACCGTAAAATCATTTTTTAATTGCCCATACTAACCCTACATGTTTGAAAATCTCAGCGAAAGACTAGAACGTTCGTTCAAAAATCTTAAGGGAGAAGCCCGAATAACCGAATTAAACGTTGCCGAAACGCTTAAAGATGTACGCCGTGCATTACTTGATGCCGACGTAAACTACGATGTTGCGAAAACCTTTACCGAACGAGTTAAGGAAGAAGCGTTGGGGCAACAGGTGCTTACTGCTGTTCGCCCAAGCGAAATGATGGTGAAAATTGTACACGACGAGCTTACCAAACTTATGGGTAGCGAAGCCGTTGGGCTAAACCTTTCGCAACAGCCAACAGTTATTCTTATGTCGGGCTTGCAGGGGTCTGGGAAAACAACTTTTTCGGGGAAACTTGCTAATTACCTAAAAAAAGAACATAAAAAGAAGCCTCTACTAGTTGCTGGCGACGTTTATCGCCCTGCAGCCATAGAACAGTTAAAAGTGCTTGGCAACACTTTAAAAACACCTGTTTACAGCGAGGAAGGAAATAAAAACCCCGTAGCCATTGCCAAGCATGCCATAGCTTACGCAAACGAGAATGGATTCGACACGATTATTGTCGATACCGCAGGTCGTTTAGCTGTTGATGAAGAGATGATGAACGAAATAGCTGCTATAAAGGAGGCTATTTCGCCTAGCGAAATACTTTTCGTTGTTGATGCTATGACCGGGCAGGATGCTGTAAATACAGCGAAGGAGTTTAACGATAGGTTAAACTTCGATGGCGTAGTTTTAACAAAGCTCGATGGCGACACGCGTGGCGGAGCTGCACTTTCGATTCGTTCGGTGGTTAACAAACCTATAAAGTTTGTTGGTACTGGCGAAAAAGTGGATGCTCTTACGGTATTCCATCCGTCTCGTATGGCCGATCGTATTCTCGGCATGGGCGACATCGTTTCGTTAGTAGAACGAGCTCAGCAACAAATCGACGACGAGGAAGCAAAGCGACTTGAACAGCGAATTGCTAAGAATCAGTTCGACTTTAACGACTTCCATAAGCAGATTCGCCAAATTAAGAAGATGGGAAATCTGAAAGACCTCATCGCTATGATTCCTGGAGTTGGAAAAATGATGAAGGATATCGATATTAGCGATGATGCCTTTAAGAGTATTGAAGCCATTATCGATTCAATGACCCCCGAGGAACGTAGCCATCCAGGCGTACTTAATGGGTCGCGTCGCTTACGTATTGCTAAAGGTAGTGGAACTTCAATTGAAGAAGTAAATCGGCTGATTAAGCAGTTCGACCAAGCACGGAAAATGATGAAGCAGGTACAAAGTATGGGCATGCGTGGTGCAATGAAACGCAAACCCAAACGCCGTTAACCCATATTTATTCAACCCTCGTTTTTCAGTATTTAGTCTTTTCTATTAACCTTATACCCAATTCCAATTATGGATTACAAAATTCTTGATGGAAAGAGAATCTCTACCGAAATTAAGGAAGAGATTGCCAAAGAAGTTGAACGTATTGTGCAGAATGGCGGTAAGCGACCACATCTAGCTGCTATACTCGTTGGGCACGATGGAGGAAGCGAAACTTATGTTGCCTCGAAAGTAAAAGCCTGCGAACAGGTCGGTTTTGCTTCGTCGCTTATACGTTTTGAAGCTGATGTTACCGAAGCGCAACTTTTTGAAGCGATTGATAAGCTTAATGCCAACCCCGATGTAGACGGCTTTATTGTACAACTACCTTTACCCAAGCATATCGATGAGCAAAAGGTAATTGAACGTGTTGATTATCGTAAGGACGTTGATGGCTTTCACCCCATTAACGTTGGTCGACTATCAATTGGATTGCCCGGGTTTGTTTCGGCTACACCACAGGGAATTATAGAACTGCTCGACCGCTATAATATCAATACTAAGGGTATGCATTGTGTTGTTTTAGGGCGTAGCAATATTGTTGGTAAGCCTATCGCACAATTGTTAATGCGCAAAGCACAACCAGGTAATTGCACGGTTACAGTTTGCCATAGCGCAACTAAAGATATTGAAAACTATACTCGCGATGCCGATTTAATTATCGCTGCAATGGGATCGCCCGGGTTCCTTAAAGGTGATATGGTTAAGGAAGGTGCTATTGTTGTTGACGTTGGTACAACACGTGTACCCGATGCAACGAAAAAAAGTGGCTTCCGCCTTTCGGGCGATGTGGTTTTTGATGAGGTCGCTCCTAAGTGTTCGTACATTACCCCTGTTCCTGGTGGTGTAGGCCCTATGACCATCGTTTCGCTCATGATTAATACACTTAAAGCCGGACGTAAAGAAATAGGCTTTTAACAAAGCCCTGCTATGTTTTTTTTGCCGACCCAAACGAGTAGAGCATACTACTCTTGCGAGCGAGGCTCGACAATCTTTTTCTTTTTCACGGCTTTTAGTTTTGCCTCCCTTATAAGGGTTGGTGCTTTAAGTGTGGCTTGTATACTTTGTTATAATAAAAATGTTTGGCAAAGCTTTGTAGTGTAGTAATGCACCAAGGCTTTGCCTTTTTTATTTGCTCATTTTTGTCGTAGAGTTGCTAGCCTATATAATTATTGCGGTGTATTATAGAGTACTTTTTCAATGGTTTCGTAATGCAAAGGACTATGAAAAATTAAATATATGAGTACAACAAAGCAGGTACTTGTTATACAAGGTAGTTCGTTATGCAATGTAGCCTTAACCTTGCGTTCGTTATACTGTGTAGCGCATAGTTATCCGCAGTATAGGTTTATATATCTTATAAAGCCATCTATTGCTGGTTTGCTTATCGATTCACCTTCGAACCTCGAAGTTATGACCATTGCCACTAAAAAAGGGCACTTTGGCCCGATGGTTATTCAGCGTTTAGCTCGCTTGTTATTTAAGCAGCGGTTCGATTTAGTACTCGATTTCGATCGTAGTTTTTACGCACGCATACTTTCGTTTTATGTTTCTTTACGGATGAAAACCAAACGTATTGCCGTAAAACGATACAGAACTGGTAAGGAGTCTTCCCGCACACGATCATTTTCCTTACCCATTCCTTTTGTTTATCGTAATTATGCTCGCGAGCAAATCGATAATACTTTTGCCCGAGCTTTGCTAACACCCAAAATAGCTTGTCCCCCCCTTTCTCCAAAATTAGAGCTCTCTTTTTTACAGGAGGCTAGCCCATCTCTTCCCGCTAACGTTCCTTTAATAGGTTTTGCCCCTTTTGGTAAGGACGAGCATCCTACAAATGCTCGAATTGTGCAAGCTACAGAATTTGTAGGAGAAATACTGAGTAAATTCCCAACAGTTGTTGTGGTTTATATTACGCATCCGTCTATTACGCAAAAAATCCCTTGCAATACTAGCCGTATATCCTGTGTACCTATAAATTTGCTGTTTCCTATCGAACTCGATTTATTGCAGCGTTTAACCCTGCTTATAGGTGCAAGTAGTTCCCTGCTTTTCGAAGCGGAACTTGTGGGAACAAAGGTTTCTCTTTACCCTTTCGAGGACGATAATAATACCTCAATGCTTACAAATATTATTACAACTATAAACGAAACGATTCACCCCCAAAACGAACAAGTTCAAAGCAATGAACATCCGTATTAACAAATTGCTTAGCGATTCGGGTCTTGGAAGCCGACGCGAAGTTGAAGAGCTTATTACCGATTGCCGTGTTACTATTAACGGCGAACTCGCAAAACTGAGCGATGTTGTTGAAGAAACCGACATTGTTCTTCTCGATGGCGAGGAACTCCCGGTTGAAGATATTATTCGCGAGTATGCAGCTGAACAAAAAATGCGTATTGCCGAACAGGTTGCTGCAATGCGATTTGCCGACGATGATTTCCTTACCGACGACGATAATTTTGCTCGTCCCTCGATGCGAAAGCAGCGTACGAGTAAGGGAAGCGATTACACGGGAGGAAAGCGAAATGCCAAAGGTGGAGGACGACCGGCCAAGTTTAAAAAATTCGATGATGAGGACGATTTTTCTTCACAAAATCGGCGTTATAATAAGTCCTCAAGCTCGAAAAAAGGCTTTACAAAACCTATGCGTAACGTTGCCGAACATCACAATGGTTTTATGAGTAGCGAATTCGAACCAACCGATTTTTCGGTTAAGTCTTCGGGATATTCGTCGCGCTCCTCCTCATCTTCTATTTCATCCCGTAGTCGGGAAGGCGAGCGTTCTAATAATACTCCACGTCCACAACGCCCCGACCGTAACCGAGATGGAATGAAAAATAACTCACGAAATAACTCCTCGCGACCTAAAAATGCGAACTTCAAAAGTAAGCGACCCGATCAACGCCGTAATAACGATTCGCGAAGAAGAGCTGATAAGTACTCCGAGTTCAACGATTAGTATAACTCTCAGTTATTTTACCTATGCATCTTAGTCTTATTCGCCACACTTCGGTTGAACTCGATGGTAATATTGTATGCTATGGGAATACCGATGTTGCTGTTTCGGCAAACTTCGCTACCGAGGCCGAAATCCTTAAGCAAAGTGTACAACACTTAAAGCCCGATGCAATTTTTTCAAGTCCACTTACTCGAGCCAAGCTTTTGGCCGAGTATGTGGGCTTTTCGCCTATAGTTTTCGACAACCGCCTCAAAGAACTTAATTTTGGTGAGTTGGAAATGCACCCTTGGGAGGAAATACTTGTTAATGAAGATATCGAAGCATATTTCGAATACTATGTTGAAAACCCTTTCCCGGGAGGAGAATCTTTGCGCGAGCAACAGTTACGCGTAAAAAGTTTTCTCGATGAAAAAAAGCAAGTGGGGCTAAGCCATATTATGGTTTTTTGCCATGGTGGGGTAATTAATGCTATCCGTAGCCTTGTTTCGGGCCTGCCATTACGTCAAGTTTTTGCTTCCACTCCACCTTTTGCAACTTTAATTTCAATCGATTACCGGTAATTGGCATAGCTTTGTGTAAGCAAATCCTTTGTTTTGTTACCATCCGTTACTATGTATTGTCATAACCCCATACCTCAAGCATCTTTGCATCCTAAAGGGTTTCGTAATGCTATTGCCTTAACCTTTTGGTTGAATTTGTTTTTTACCCTCTTTGTTCTAGCAGGGGGAATGTATGCCGGTAGTAACGCACTTATAGCTGAATCAGCTCACACCCTAGGCGACACCTTA
>JASBZJ010000014.1 GCA_029983495.1 Porphyromonas sp. | reverse complement strand
CTATTCCACCTGTAAAAAGCGAAAAGATTAAGAAAACGCTCGAAGAAGTGAGCCAGAAAATTAAGAACACCGAAAGCAAGCAATCGCACAAGTGAATGCTATTGATTTAACCCAAGGCCCGTTTAAACAACAACTTGTAAAGCTCGCTGCCCCTATTATAGGCACGAGCTTTATTCAAATAGCCTACACCTTTACCGATATGGCATGGGTTGGGCATTTAGGTAGTAAGCAACTTGCAGCAATTAGCACGGCTGGCATACTTTGCTGGTTGGCCTCAACCTTTGGTATACTTACTAAAGTAGGTGCCGAAACCTTTGTTGCACAAGCACTCGGAGCAGGCAATACCGAACTAGCAAAACGATACGTTAAGCACAACACCACTTTAGCCGTGCTATTTGCCCTTGCACTAATTATTTTGTTTGCCTTATTCGGAGGACCTATACTATCGCTGTACAAACTTGAAAACTACATATTTTCGCTATCGAAGAATTATCTGCACCTAGTAATGATTGGGTTTTTACCCACCTTTATAAACTTTGCACTTACGGGTAGTTACAATGCGTCGGGTTACAGCAATACCCCTTTTCGGATTAACGCCATTGGACTTGTGGCAAACATGGTACTCGATCCTCTGTTTATTTATGTGGCAAAACTAGGAACAAACGGAGCTGCAATAGCAACAGTAATATCACAAACCATTGTTTTACTTATTTTCCTTAGGGAACTGCGTTATGGGAAAAAACTACTAGGGGGAGGCTTTACACTACTGGGCAAATTGCAACGAACCGAAACAATTAAAATACTTCGGTTTGGTTTGCCCATAACGTTGCTTAGTGCCCTATTTTCGATTATTTCGTACATAATGAGCACAATAGCCGCACGTGCTGGCTCGCATATTGGGGTTGTGGTTATAACAACAGGTGGGCAACTAGAAGCTATATCGTGGAACACGAGCGATGGTTTACGAACCGCTCTTACAACATTTGTTGCACAAAACTACGCAGCTGGCAAACGAAACCGAATTTGGGCGGGGTATAGATTTATATTGGGGATTTCGGTAGTGCTAGGGCTTATAGCCACCATATTTTATATTTTCTGTGGCGAAGCCTTATTTTCGCTTATCACAAACGACCCCCTTGCATACACCGAAGGGGGAAGGTATTTTAGGATTAGTGGTTTAACCCAAATATTTATGATGGCCGAAATTACAACACAAGGCTTATTTTATGGAACTGCTAGAAGTTTTATTCCAAGTGCCATAAGCATTGTTGGTAATTTACTGCGTATTCCATTTGCTCTTTGGCTTCTATCCTTAGGATGGGGGCTGACGGGTATTTGGATTGTTATTTCGGCCTCGGCATTTATTAAAGGGGTTGTAGCACTTCTTTTCCTCCCCTACCTAAAACGGAAAATATAGATTATTACTGAAAGCTTGCTGAGGGAAAGATTATGAAAAGCCGTAATTCCTAACGGAAATTCTATTCCATATTAATTTGCTCAAGGGCTTGGGGAACCTCCTCAAGCTTTTTTATTTCAATGGGCTTACCGTTCGATAGCTGCAAAGTTAAATCGTGGCCACGAGGGTTGAACCAAATCGAACGAAGCCGTGCCCTATCGGCACCTTGAATATCGGCATCCAAACTATCGCCTATAACAACCGTTTCACTCCGCTTGCTATTTGTGCGTGTTAGTGCATAATGAAAAAAACCTATATTTGGCTTATGCGCCCCAAGCTCCTCGCTTATACATAGTGCCTTAAAGTAAGGCATAAGCCCGCTGTTAATAAGTTTATTCCGTTGTATCTCCTTAAAGCCATTGGTTATAATATATAGGTTATAGCCTTGCTCTTGTAAATTTTCTAACAGGGGCAAAGCACCCTCAATCAACTTCGTTTGCTGGCTAGCCAACAATAAAAAGTGTTCATTAAGGGTGTTAATCGAATCCTCTGTGTAAGGAATTCCGAATTTATCGAAGGGAATAGAAAACCGATGTAACGAAAGGTATTGCTTTGTTATACGGTCGTTTCTATACTCGTGCCAAAGCGATTCATTGTTCGGGTAATAAAACGCAAAAAACTCGTTGAATGTACCCACATAATTGCTCCATTGTTGCTGCGTAAAAAGTATTTCGAGGCAACGTTTGTTATTACTATAGGTATCCCAAAGTGTATCGTCGAGATCGAAAAATAGATTCCGTATCATAAAGAAGCTTCTAAACAAGGAACAACAGTAAGCCAATCGGTAAGCCGGGTTCTGTAAGTTACTCGTAAGTAAAATATTACCTAGGAATAACCTGCTTGCCATTCATCTCCGCCACATGTCGCCATATGGCTCTAGCAGTCTACCCCCCAGCATCGAGCGAGCAACTCTACATACGCTGGTATACTTGACCTTACAACCCATAGGCAATACAACAACGGCTATTGCTAGCTCGTTTGGTAAGCTCTTACCTTACCTTTTCACCCTTACCCAAACCGCTATAGGCCTAGGCGGTTATTTTCTGTTACTGCTACCTACACTTGTTTACGTGTAGCTTCCTGTTAGGAAGTATGGTGCTCTTTGTTGCCCAGACTTTCCTCCCCCACGGCATAACGCTTTGAGAGCGACAAGCTGATTGGCTCAACTGCTGTTTCCTAACTGCAAAGGTAACCAATAACATAAATAGAGAGTCTATCCTAGGCTATTTTCGAAAAAGAGACTTCTACGTTGCAACAGGTTCGCATGGTCGGTTACAACCATAGATGAGGCTTTTGCACGGTAAGAGTCGCTATTTTATTATTATCTATTTGGTAACAAGCGCATTCACATGAACGCTTATTATAAGAAATTGTAGGGGTGAACCTCAAGTTTCCGCCCACCCATTTTGCAAATAACATTGTTTTTTAGGCAGACTCGCTCATTTTTATATGTTACATCTGCGGGCGGACACGCAGATCCGCCCCTACATATCATTATTTTCTTCAGGTTCATTTTTATTTTCGTCCTGATGAAAAGATCAAAACCTCGGAGCGTTTGTTTGAGTTCACTTGATCATTTCTCACTTTGTTGTTGATTAAAATGGGAAATCATCAGGGAAACTCAATTACACGTTCTGTTCGTTTAGGGGTTTTACTCGTGAATAAAATTGTAAACTGAGCGAAATTACGCTATACTCTAAACAAAAACCAACACTAACATAAAACTTAATGTCGGAGATTTTGTTTATCAACAAAAAAAACTACCTTTGCAGAAAGGATGGAAGAAGACATCGTATAAGACGATATTAGAACTTAAAAAACTAAGTAAAATAGCAATGGAAACAGTAACAACTCAGGAAACAAGAAGCCCTAAAGAAATTTTACTTGGCTCAAAGAAGGCCTATCTAGGGAGCAATATATGGCTATTAACGGTTATACTGCTTGATATTGCAATACTCAAAATGGTATTTAGCAACGAAAAAACGACCGACCTTTCCATTATTGCAATAGTATACTCGCTTACACCCTTACTATTAACGTTCATATTTTGGGTGCTTGGCAAACTTCTTCACCGCCAATATACATACCCCAAAGCATTATCGTATGCAGGCATTTGCCTAGGAGGATACATTATTGCACTACCCTTGCTACTCATTTCGAATGATGCTTATTGGATAGGTGTTATAACAGGCTTACAAATACTTTGCTTAGGTGCATTAACTTACAATCTTGCACGGAAGTAAATAGAAGGGGGTCCCTATCTATAAAAAATAAACATCCGATCGGATACGGACTAAAAATTGTAGGGGCAGACTCTTGAGGTCCGCCCCTCGTTTGTAGGGTGTTATTATATTCGGTTGCTATCTTATTCATTGGTACGGACACTTGTAGTTCGTACCTTAGCATTGTTCGTTGCAATAGGAAATTCAATACGAAACCATTAACGACCAACCATTATTTGCCCTTTATAGTAAAAAGGTACAATGGAATAAAGATACGGTTTAAGGCAATAGTCGATTCGTTCCTTGGGAATTAACTTAAGTAAACGCTGGTAATGCTCGCTTTTTTTCACAGCATAAGCATAATTATTTTTTGTATTTTCCAATGCCATACGAGCAAGAATAGTTGCATCGTCGGTTAATGAAGGAGGCGAAACAAACTGGTTGTAAAGTAATGCTGCATAAAGCGAATCTTCGACACTAAAGGTATTATTCCAACCCGAAGCAGCAATAAGCACATTGTTGTACGACTCCTCGAGTAAAGACGCCAACATAACAACGTTCCCCACTGAACCAATAAAAATGGGGATATTCGAGCGAAGTTTAACTATTGTTTCGATATTTTGCGTACCATTTGTAGTACTCAATACAACTGTTTTGCCTTTTATACGCTGAGGAGTGTACTCCGCAGGGTCGTTACCCAAATCAGCAAACTCGAGCTTAATGCCTCCTCGTTCGCCAGCAACAATATAGCCATTGTTATTTAAATAAGGCTTAAGTTGATCGCTATCAGCAACTGGTATAACCGCCTTTGCTCCATTCGAAAGTGCTTCGAGTATAGTAGTGGAAGCTCGTAAAACATCAACTACAACAACGGCATCGCAAGTAGTTTCGCGTAAAAGATATTCTGCAATAAGCTTAGGGCAAGGACAAAGAGAAAAGTGTTGAATCATATTCTAACATTTTAGCTACTTAATAACCATAAACAAACAAGGGCGAAAATATAAAAAAACAAGTTTTTCGCTTAGCGAGTAAGGCAATCGTTTGAAATACGAAAAAGCATTGAAGAGCCTAAAACATTCCGAAACGCCTTTTGCCATTGCTCTAACGATCCCCCCCGATTACTGGCGAGTTGTTGAAGGTGCTGATTAAATATTTTTATTGGGATTTTTGGCTGGGTTGCCAGTAAACTTTTAGCTAAGTTAAGCACCTCGCTTTCCATTTGTGCCATAGTACCCAAATAGCGATGGGCAGTACTTGTTTTAGCCCTACAAACATCACAACGCCCACATGGGTTACTTTCAGTTTCGCCAAAATAAGCAAGTAAGGTTTGCTCGCGACATTGTGGATGAGTTGCAAAAAGGTAATTTTTAACAGCTGTAAGGCGTTTTTCGAAACGTTTCTTTCGGTTATGGTATACTGCTGGGGTTATATTTAAAAGTCTTCCGCTTTCACGCCGAGTAGTAAAAGTTAGTAACGGTAACGAACTTCGGGGGATATACGAAAGTACTCCAAGAGTACTAAGCGATAGTAATGTTTCGTAAATGGTATCCAAGGTTAAACCTGTAGCTGCAGCAATTGCCTCTTCTTCAATAAATACAAACTGTGTAAAAACACCACTGTAACGGCGAAGTATAAACTCGAGTATGCGCTCGCGGTTCCCCTTTATTGCCTCATATTTGTAAAGGGTTTCGCGGTTTACCCTCATCATTATTCGCGAAGCACGGCTCCCTTTTTCCTCATATATAAACACGCCTGCCATAGCAAGTATTTGCATAGCCGATTGACTTTGAATTGGGTGTAAGTGAAAGGTATCGACAAATTGTTCGAAATTGAACTGAACACGTTTACCCAAACCATCACTTTCGCCAATTTGCAAATAACTCATCAGCAAATCGTAAAAGCTTCGTACAAAAGTTAGGGGGGGGAACTGCTCGTGTATACGACGGCTTAGCGTTGCGGCATCATGTTTTTCAACAAGAGCCACTGCAAAGGAAGGTTGCCCATCTCGCCCGGCGCGCCCTGCCTCCTGATAATATTCCTCAAGCGAAGAGGGCATAGTCCAATGGATAACAACACGCACATCGGGTTTATCGATACCCATACCAAAAGCATTCGTGGCAACAATAATACGGGTATCGCCATCCATCCAACACTTCTGTTTTATTTCGCGCTCGGCATGCGAAAGCCCAGCATGGTAAAAATCTGCACTAAAAGCATGTTTTTGAAGCTCGGTAGCAATTTCGGCTGTTCGAGTACGGTTTCGGCAATAAATTATTGCTGTTCCCTTAACGGCGTTTAGTATACGCACTGCCATAGCTAACTTATCGTGGCAAGGGCGAACAATATAGGATATATTACTACGAACAAAACTTTTTTGGACAATTTGGGGATTACGAAGTTGGAGTTCGTGAATAATATCGCCCCGAACAATTGGAGTAGCCGTAGCTGTTAATGCCAGAATAGGCACTGAAGGGAAGCGCTCGCGTAAGGCAACAATATTAAGATATGAAGGGCGGAAATCGTATCCCCACTGCGAAATACAGTGGCATTCATCAACAACAATAAGGCTTACCTTTAAGTGATTTAGGGTAGCTAAAAAGCTTGAGGAAGCAATGCGCTCGGGGGATATGTATAAGAACTTAACCTTACCAAAAACGGCATTCGACAGCAAGGTATTTATTTTATAACTGGGTAACCCAGAATGAATGGCACTTGCCCTTATGTGTCGCTTACGTAAGGCTTGTACTTGATCCACCATTAACGCAATAAGGGGTGTAATTACCAAAGTTGTACCAGGTAATATAAGACCTGGTATTTGAAAGGTTATACTTTTCCCTCCCCCTGTAGGTAACAACCCCAAAGTGTCGTTCCCCGCCAGTGCCGATTCTATAATATCGAGCTGTTTTTCGCGAAAGGAATCGTACCCCCAATACTTTTTCAGAATACCTTGCGGGCTTTTACCTTGGTTATACTTTTCGTTGATTAGCTCCTCTTCTGTAACCTCGGGTAGCTCCTCATAAATATTAATACTGTGTATAGCGTTCTCATCAGCGAATTCAAGGTTACTAGTACTATTGGGGAGTAGTTCATCAAGGTCTACCCCCGCAAGTCCATCGAAAGGGGAACGTTCGTCGTGAATCATACCCTTATTACATCAATATTACAAGCCTTGTTCAGGGGTAAGGACATCCTCGTGATGTACATCCTTTACTTGTAATTGCAAAGTTTTGCTATCGTGGTGAATAAACTGTTCGAGCTGATAACAAATCGAAACAGGATGCTTACCCATAACATAGCCCGCCTCAGGGGCTTTGCGAAAAGCCATAATGCTAAGTTGTGGATAACGACGGTTAGGAGCATCGGTAAGCCCAAGCTTTAAATGCTCGAGTTGTTTACCCACAACTCGGGTTTCTCCAGTATCGTATAAATGTTTTGTAAGGAATACTGGGCGAGGGTTATCGGGACCAAAGGGGCTTAATTGCTTTATATTATTGAACAAACGCCACCCAATTTGAGTAAGCTTAAGCTCAGCATCGATAGTTATTTTGGGAACAAAACGTTTTTCCTCAATAGTAGCATTTGCATAATCGCGAATTTGTTCTAAAAATAAGGGGAGGTTATCGCGCTTAATAGTAAGCCCTGCTGCATAAGGGTGCCCCCCAAAGTTTTCTAACAAATGTTTGTGTTTATCAATAGCTGCGTACATATCAAACCCTCCTGCACTTCGTGCAGAACCGGAAACATACTCCTCCTCTCCCGTAAGTATTATTACAGGCCTAGCGTATCGTTCGGCAAGCCGCGACGAAACAATGCCTATTACTCCCCTATGCCAAGTAGGTTTATAAAGGGCAATAAGTTTGTCGTCCCTATCGATTTGTAGCTCCTCAATCATCGCAAGAGCCTCACTTGTTGTAAGCCTATCAAGCTTTCGCCGGCGTTCATTACTCCGAATAATATCGGCACAATGCGCCTCGGCGGAAGAAATATCGCTACTAAGTAAAAGCTCAACCGTTTGCATACCACTAAGCATACGACCACTAGCATTAAGCAAAGGGGCAATACGAAAAACAATGTCGGTCATATCAACCTCCTTTTCTGCAGGTATTTTTGTGCTTTTAATAATACCTGTAAGTGCCGGCGATGGCCTACGATTAAGCTGACGTAAACCATGATAAGCTAAAATGCGATTTTCGCCACGAACCGAAACCAAATCAGCCGCAATACTTATGGCACATAACTCCAAAACACTATTAAGACGGCTTTGGCGCAAGCCATTATTTATGGCAAAAGCCTGCATAAACTTAAAGCCTATGCCACAGCCCGAAAGCTCGGTAAAAGGATATGAATTATCGCTTCGCTTAGGGTCGAGAACAGCTACGGCATTTGGTAAAAGGTCATCGGGGGTATGGTGGTCGCAAACAATAAAATCAATTCCCTTATCCTTAGCGTATTGTATTTCGTTTACTGCCTTAATACCACAATCAAGTGCAATAATAAGCTTCACATTTCGGTCGGAGGCATAGTTAATACCACGTTCGGAAATACCGTATCCGTCCTCATTTCGATCTGGGATATAATAAAATAGTTGTGAAGGACTAACGCCATACAGGCGTAACATCCTATAAACAAGGGCAACAGCTGTTGTTCCATCAACATCGTAATCGCCATAGATTAGGATATTTTCTTTTGTTCCTACTGCTTTGTTGAGTCGTTCGACAGCAACTTGCATATCGTTGATAAGGAAGGGGTCGTGGAGATCTTCCAGCTTGGGGTGCAAAAACTGCTGAGCTTGTTGCACCGTTGTCACACCTCGGCGGGTAAGGATGCAACCCACGATAGGGTGCAGGTGCAAAGCCTCGCTTATTTGTTTGCCGATAGCAAGTTCGTTTTCGTCGAAGGGAACCCAATTCCAATGGGTTTTCATGATATGATATTATTTTATTTTCAGAAGGGAACCGTGAAACACAGAACCGTGTTGCACAAAAAAAACGCCTCCACAAGCCAGTAATAAGGTTAACCAACTTGTGTTCAGCGCAATAAATATTAGTTTTTTGTTGAGGAACAAAAAAACTTCCTACCCCAAGGGTGGAAGTATAACAAGCAAACAGGGTACGAAAATGGTGTGCGTACAACAAAACAAAAACAAGTGTTGTGCCAGCAACACCTAAAGAAATCATAGAATTAGCGAGTTGCACCATCATCCTCTACCCAAATTCCTTAGGTAAAGGTAACGATTTTATAGCAACTAGTAGACGATTTTTACGAATTTGGGTACATTAGGCGATTGCTCAAAGGGGATTCTTTTTCCGCAAAAATCAAGGCATAATCCCCTCCGTTTATAAGCAAAGCTAATTTATTTAGAATAGCTTATACCCGATGAATTAGGTTACTAAAGCACAAAGCCGGGAGGAAGTAAATCCTCAACGTTGTGTTTATAACGTAAAAGTTCGCGTACGGAACCGCTACTGATGTGCGAAAGCTGTTGCGAGGTAAAAAGTAGTACCGTTTCAACACCACATAAGTAATGATTTATGTCGGCCAGGCTACGTTCATACTCATAATCGGCACCACTACGAATACCCCGTAGTAAAGCGGTAGCCCCAACTTGTTTTGCCACATCGGCAGTAAGCCCATTATAGGTAATAACTTCAATTTTTGGTTCATTTTCGAAGAAACGCTCAATTTGCTCGAGTCGTTTTTCAGGAGAAAAAAGCGGTGTTTTTTTGTCGTTAACACCAATGGCAATAACCACTTTATCGAACAACTTAAGCCCACGAGTAACAATATCGAAATGCCCCAGAGTAAAAGGATCGAACGAGCCAGCAAAAAGGGCTATAGAACAAGGCATAATATAACTAGCAACTATGAAGAAAGTAAAAATAACCCATTAAGGTTTTGTTTCATTATCGTCGATAACAAGGTTTTCAATAATAAACTCCTGCCTATCGGGGGTATTTTTCCCCATATAAAAATCGAGCAGTTTGCTTGTAGCATCTTCTTTTTTCATATTAACTGGGCGGAGTTTTATATTATCGTCGTCAATAAGAGTTCGAAATTCACTGGCACTTATTTCGCCAAGACCTTTAAAGCGTGTAATTTGAGCAGAACTACCTAAGTGTTCGAGAGCCAGTTTTTTTTCATTCTCGTTGTAGCAATACAGGGTATGCTCGCTCTGTTTCAAAGTTTGTCCTTTTTTTTCGGCTCGTTTTTTACGTGTAGCAACTTCGGCAGGAGGCAACGAAACCCTAAAGAGAGGGGTTTCGAGGATAAATACATGCCCTCGACGTACTAATTCGGGGAAAAACTGGAGAAAAAAAGTAAGCATAAGAAGGCGAATGTGCATACCGTCATTATCGGCATCGGTAGCAATAATAACCTTATTATAACGTAATCCCTCCAAACCTTCTTCAATATTTAAGGCAGCTTGCAACAAGTTAAACTCCTCATTTTCGTAAACCACTTTTTTGGTCATGCCATAAGTATTAAGCGGTTTACCACGCAAACTGAAAACAGCTTGATAACGAGGATCGCGCGCTGTAGTAATTGAACCACTAGCCGAATTGCCCTCGGTAATAAAAATGGCACTACGCTCGGGCTCCTTAGCTTTGTTATCGTTAAAATGGATGCTACAATCGCGTAATTTTTTATTGTGTAGGCTCGATTTTTTTGCTCGTTCACGGGCTATTTTTGTAATCCCTGCCATGCTTCGGCGTTCGCGTTCGCTAGCCTGAATTTTTCGAAGCATAGCATCGCTTGTTTCACTATGAATATGGAGAAAATCATCGAGATGCTCTTTCAAAAAGTCGCCTACAAACTTTAAAATACTAACACCAAAAAGTGGTTCGGAGGCATATTGTGGTTCTTCAGGCACCATATCCTTACTACCCAACTTTGTTTTTGTTTGGCTTTCGAAGGTTGGCTCAATAACCTTAAGGCTTATGGCTGCAGCCATACCCGTTCGGATATCGCTATAGTCGAAATTTTTTTGGAAGAACTCCTTAATAACACGAGCTACTTGCTCGCGAAAAGCACTAAGGTGTGTTCCACCTTGTGTTGTATACTGACCATTAATAAAACTATAGAACTGTTCGCCGTACTGCTCAACATGGGTAACAGCAACCTCTATATCGTTGTTTTTTAAGTGAATAATTGGGTAGAGTGGATCAACATCGAGGTTTGCTTCGAGCAGGTCGCACAGGCCATTCTTACTATAAAAAGATTTTCCATTAAAAATTATAGTAAGCCCCGTATTTAAGAATGTGTAATTACGGAGCATAGCTTCGATGATTTCTGTGCGATAATAGTAACCTTTGAAAAGCGAAGCATCGGGTTCGAACGAAACTTCGGTACCTGAAGGCGCATCACATTCTGAAAGCGGGAAATCCTCAACTTCCTTAGCACAACTGTAAATTACCTTTTTACAATTTCCTTCGCGCCAAGCACAAACACTAAAGTAGGTACTTAAAGCATTTACCGCTTTTAACCCTACTCCATTAAGCCCAACCGACTTTTTAAATGCTCTACTATCAATTTTGGCACCTGTGTTCATTTTACTTACTGAATCCTTCAACTTACCCAAAGGTATTCCCCGCCCATAATCACGAACGGTTATACGCTGGCCTGTTAAAGTAATTTCAATTCTATCGCCTTGCCCCATAACAAACTCATCGATAGAATTATCGAGTACCTCTTTCAGTAGCACGTAAATGCCATCGTCAGGCGCAGAGCCGTCGCCCAGTTTGCCAATATACATACCTGGTCGACGGCGAATATGTTCATCCCATTGAAGGGTAAAGATGTCTTCTTCTGAATATCCGACTTGCGGGTTAGTCATTTTTCTTTAGGTTAAGTATAAAGGCTATAGCCTTTTAATATAACAACGGCGCAGTTTATGATGAACTCTATCGAAATAATCCCATTGCATTTGAACTGCGGTATTGGTTTCAAGTTCGGGTCCACTTTCAGCATATTCAACACCATACTTATTAAATACAGGAATAAGGGTATCGAAAAATAGCGCATTAATGCCACGATTTTGATATTCGGGCAAAACCCCAACAAGCATAAGATCGATAACTCGTGGGCGACCTTTTAATGCCGATAAGAGGTGAAACCACCCAAAGGGGGCTAACTTCCCATTGGCTTTTTTTAGTGCTTTGCTAAGGCTGGGCAAAGCTACGGCTACACCAATAAGCTTATTATCTTCTTCGCGTTCAACTAAAACGACAAACTCGGGTCGAAGCATTGGGATATATATTCTGCCATAATACTCGATTTGCCGTGGTGAAAGCTCGGAGTAACCATAAAGGTTAGCATAGCAAGCATTAATAGTTTCGAAAAATGGCCTCGCATAAGGTTTGAGTTCGCGCGAGCTTTTAGGGTGTATAACACGCAAACCATACTTATCCTTTATAAGTTCCGAAATACGGCGGTGCTTTTCGGGTACACCGTTAGGAATAAAAATCTTATACTCTTTCCAATCGATATCTTTTCGAAAGCCGAGCCGCTCCAACTGTTTTGGGTAGTATGCATAGTTATAGTTCGTAATCATCATGCTCAGTTGGTCGAATCCTTCAACAAGCATCCCCTCACGATCCATATCAGTAAAGCCAAGAGGTCCATGAATAATCTCCATGCCTTTACTTCTCGCCCAATCCTCTACAGCATTAAATAGGGCATCAACAACTTCGTTGTCGTTAATAAAATCAACGTAACCGAAACGTGCATTCAAGTTGTTCCACGATTCATTGGCTCGGTGGTTAATAATCCCTGCTATTCGCCCTACAAGTTGCCCATCGCGATAGGCAAGGAAGTAAATAGCTTCGCAAAATTCAAAAGAGGGATTTACGTCAGCACTTAAAGTGTTCATATCATCACTTACTAGTGATGGCACATGGTAAGGATTATGCTTGTAGAGGTGGTTACCAAACTCAACAAATTTTTTCAGGTCCTCTTTGTTTTGAACGGTGTGGATTTCTACTGCCATATAGAGTTGTGTATAGTTCGTTACAAGTTTGAGCCTCAGAAGAACGGCAATAATTATTGTGTTCTGCCCCCCAAAGAGTATGCTACGGAATTAATTAGAAGGAAGTATTGCCGAGCAACTCCGTTATAAAGCGTTGACACAAAAGGGAAAGAGCAAATTGCAAATAGCACCGAAGCCTAACTCCTATAACAACGCTAAGGGCGAGGTTTTAAGTAAATGCCTAATGTTGCTAACCTAGGCACCCCTTCCTATAGGCAAAAATACAAAATAAGTAGTAATAAGCTATTAAGCATTACAATGGGGCATTACAAAAAAAGAGCTGTTAAAGGTGAAATAACTGATGTAACTCCTCAAATCGCAGAGCATTACATGGTGCACCTTGTAGGTTATAACGCTTCCATAATGCCATCATTTTTTTGACAACTTGCTCGGGTGTTTTCTTTTCATGAGGGTGTGTTTTCGAAAAGAAGCAATCGGCATAGCAAATAACCTTCTCCTCAATACTACTAGGCATATAACTCCGATCGAGGGGTAAAGGTAATTTTTCTGCAACAATTTCGGAAAGTGTAAGCCCCGAAGAAGTGTGACGCTCAGCAACTAAAGCATGAAAAGGTAAATGGTGATTACGTAATATTTCAGCACCTAGAATACCATGCTTAACATAAGGTTCCCTTCCATAGCAGTAAATATCGGGGCAATCGGTAAGGAAAATGCCAATATCATGCAACATTGCTGCCTCAAAAACAAAGCCTTGGTCGATATTTAATTGTGGCTTTTGACGAGCAATTTCTAAAGCTAACTGAGCCACATCGAAGCTGTGTTCCACCAACAACTTATGTGCAGCATTACCAACCGCATAAAACTCGGCAATAATCGAAAGCGGATCTAACGAACTAGATGGATAATTCATAGTAGTAGAGAGTACTTAAAACATGGAATGATGCAAAAGAAAAGATAAAACAACTTTACAAAGAGCTTCAAATGCTTGTTTCGAAAGAATCCTAAAAAGAATTCTCATCAGCTTTTACAGACAGAATGCCTCCGAACAAACATGACCCCTTGAAAATAAAGGAGACTAAATATATACGGATGCAAGCAAAATACAAATAGCCTCTCTGTGACAACATTGAAGTGGTATTCTGCAAAACAAATTTCGTGGCAAAATAAAAAGCCCCTACCGATGCTTCCAGCAATTAATCCAACAGCGAGGATTCGGGAATGCAAAGATAGGGACCTTAGCATATTAAACTACTCTGGCTACTTTTAACTAGCGAGAATAGCTACCCTTAATAGGGAGGGAATATACGAGGTTTTAGCAAATACCTTGTTCAACCATTGCTTTAGCTACCTTCATAAAGCCAGCAATGTTTGCACCCTTAACGTAGTTGATGTAATCGCCTTCGCGACCGAACTTCACGCATTGTTCGTGAATATCCGACATAATTTGGTGTAGGCGTTGGTCAACTTCTTCATTTGTCCAGCTCAAGTGAATAGCATTCTGGCTCATTTCGAGACCCGAGCACGATACACCTCCAGCATTTACAGCTTTACCAGGAGCAAACTTAACCTTATTTTCGATGTAATAGTCGATAGCTTCTGCTTGGCAACCCATGTTCGAAACTTCAGCTACAAGGGTTACTCCGTTCTTAACAAGCATTTCTGCATCTTCACGACTCATTTCATTTTGAATAGCACATGGCATAGCAAAGTCAACCTTCTGTTCCCAAGGCTTTTTACCAGCGAAGAATTTAGCATTAGGATACTTTTCAGCATAAGGAGCAACAACATCGTTACCACTGCTACGTAGGTCGAGCATCATTTGGAACTTTTCTTCGGTATTAATTCCATCGGGGTCATAAATATACCCATCAGGGCCCGAAATAGTAACAACCTTCATGCCAATTTCTGTGGCTTTTTGGGCTACACCCCAAGAAACATTACCGAAACCAGAAATGGCTAGTGTTTTACCTTTATAATCGATGCCCATTTCGTGGCACATATTTTGAACAAAGTAAACTGCACCAAAACCAGTTGACTCGGGGCGGAGGCGACTACCTCCAAACTCGAAACCTTTACCCGTGAAAGTACCAGTATGTTCGCGAGCGAGTTTTTTGTACATACCAAACATGTAACCAACTTCTCTACCACCTACACCTATATCGCCAGCAGGAATATCGGTATCGGGCCCTATGTTACGCCAAAGTTCGGTAACAAAAGCTTGGCAGAAGCGCATAATTTCCTGGTCGCTACGACCTTTTGGAGAGAAGTCCGAACCACCTTTACCACCGCCCATAGGCAAGGTAGTAAGAGCATTTTTAAAGGTTTGTTCGAAACCTAAGAACTTAAGGGTATCGAGTTTTACAGTGTGATGGAAACGGATACCACCTTTGTACGGCCCAATGGCATTATTAAATTGTACACGATAACCAGTGTTAACATGAACTTTACCATTATCATCTACCCAAGGCACACGGAAAGTAAATACGCGGTCTGGTTCGATAATGCGTTCAATAATACCATGTTTTTCGAATTCGGGGTGTTGGTTGTAAACATCCTCGATAGAGTGAAGCACCTCTCTAACGGCTTGGTGGAATTCCTTTTCCTCGGGGTGCTTGGCCTCAAGCTGGGCCATGATTTCTTGTGTCTTCATACGTACAATATTATTTTTGTAGCTTATTATGTACTGCAAAGGTAGCCATTTTATTGGACTGTTATCCAATATACTATAACGGCTACCCTTTATTATATTCTATTCCTTATAATGCCAATAAAAGCAACTATTTCAAATTAATCCTCCTTATTATTATTCCCGTGTCGTTTTCGTTCAAGTTCGGTAAGTAAAATTTTTCGCATGCGCATACTTTTGGGTGTAACTTCGAGGTATTCATCCTCTTTAATATACTCAAGCGCATCTTCCAAACTCATTCTTACGGGTGGGGGAAGTATGACTTTATCGTCGCTCCCCGAGGCACGCATATTAGTAAGTTTTTTGCTTTTACACACATTTACGCCAAGATCGTTATCCTTAACATGTTCACCAATAACTTGTCCTTCATAAACCTCCTCCTGAGGTTCTATAAAAAAGGTACCTCTACTTTTTAAGTTATTGAGAGAATACGCATACGCCGTTCCTGTTTCGATAGCAATAATTGAACCATTAGTACGCCGATTAATTTCGCCACGCCATGGAGCGAATTCCACAAACCGATGGGCAATAATAGCTTCGCCAGCAGTAGCGGTAAGCATAGCATTATTTAGACCGATAATACCACGCGAAGGAATTGAAAACTCTAACTGAACACGTGTTCCCTGAGCTTCCATTTTTGTCATTTCCCCTTTTCTACGAGTTACCATATCAATTACTGCCCCCGAGTACTCCTCGGGTACATTTACGGTAAGCTCCTCAATAGGTTCGCACTTTTTTCCTTCGATGGTTTTAATAATTACTTGGGGTTGCCCCACCTGCAATTCGTAATTTTCGCGACGCATTGTTTCGATTAACACACCTAAGTGCATTACACCGCGCCCATACACGAGCCAAGAATCGCTTGAGGGAGTAGGTTCAACACGTAAGGCTAAGTTTTTATCCATTTCGCGCATCAAACGCTCATATATATGGCGACTCGTAACAAACTTACCTTCCTTGCCAAAAAAAGGCGAGTTGTTTATGGTGAACAACATACTCATTGTTGGTTCATCAACCTTTATAGACTGAAGAGCCTCGGGGTTATCAACCGAAGCTATAGTATCGCCTATTTCGAATTTTTCAAAACCAATAATAGCACAAATATCTCCACTCGAAACGCTCTCAACGGCTTTTCTACCAAGACCTTCAAAGGTATCAAGTTCTTTTATTTTTTCCTTGTGTGTATTGCCATTCCGGTCAATTAGTACCACTTCGCTACCTTGTTTTATTGTGCCACGATGTACACGACCAACGGCAATTCTACCAACATAATTCGAAAAGTCGAGCGATGTAATTAGCATCTGCAACGCGCCATCGAGAACTTCAGGAGCTGGAATTTCGTCCAATATAGCGTCAAGTAAAGGGGTTATATCATCTGAAGGTTCATCAAGGTTTCGGCTCATCCACCCTTGTTTTGCGCTACCGAACAACGTAACAAAATCCAACTGC
>JASBZJ010000013.1 GCA_029983495.1 Porphyromonas sp. | reverse complement strand
CGCCACGCCCGAAGCATACCCCTCGTTAGTACCACCACTTTGGCATTCAACCCCCTTACTTTACGGTTCTCCGCATGTTGAAAAACTTTCGGAAAACGGCCCCTTAATTATATATGCTGATATTGTTGCTTCGACTTACTTTTTTATTTCGCGCTATGAGGAAATGTACTTCCGCGAAAGACGCGATTGGTTGGGGCGATTCCAAGGTAAGGACAGTTACTTAGCGCAAATAGGATGCTTAAATCGCCCTATTGTTGATGAGTACAGCCAGTTGTTAATGGAGTATTTAAGCCACGAACCTGGAGTGAATATTGCAACGCTCCCTGAAGGTTTTGCAAAAATAAACCTCACACACGATATAGATATGCCCTATGAGTACCATGGTTGGCGAAGCTTTGCCCGCGCTTGGTGGAAGGAGGGAAAATCTATTCCCGAATCGGCTAGGCTTGCCTTTAGGAGTGTATTGCAGGATAGATTTTGGAGCTTTCCACGATTCCTCGAGTGGAACAAGGAAATTATGCAACATTACCCCAATAAATGTAGCTCGATATTCTTTTATAAGAGCCCTGGTAGCAGTAAACTCGATCGACCAAACTATCACCTCAATAAATATCCCTTGGATATGCTTCGCGCCCTTGCTGAGAAATACAATGTGCAAGAGGGATGGCATATACCCGTTGGGCTTTCGCAATACCCTTTGGAAATGCCAAGTGCATACGATAGATTTATAAAACAGTTCGATAAACCAATCCATAAAGCCCGCTATCATTTTTTAGCAACAGGCGAACCCGAAGATGCTCATTATCTTATTATGAGTGGTATTCGCGACGATTACTCGATGGGTTTTGCCGATATTGCTGGTTTCAGGTTGGCAACTTCGCGCCCCGTTCGTTTTATAATGCCCAATTCAGGTACTTTAACCAACTTAAAATTGCATCCTCTAACCCTGATGGACGTAACTTTAATGGATCGTAAATACATGAACTTAACCCCAGGTGAAGCTTTTGACTATGCAAGCACCCTTTTGAGAGAAGTTGCTAAACACCATGGCGAGCTTAATATATTATTTCACAATAATCTTTTAGCCCGCGAGGTTAGCCCTGAGTATAGCCGACTGTATCGCGATATATTGCGAGCAATAGTAAAAATTGACCCCATTGATGAACCAGAAATGGAAGTAGAAACGAATTTGGGTACACAACCGTGGCGAGAAAACAATTTATAAAACCTTGGCAACAACTGTTTGAACTTCGGCAGTTGTTAACTACGCCTCTCGATAGCAATGCCAAGTTTGTTGTGGGTGGGGTTGGTAACCCCAATGAGGAGCTTAAAGGGAAGCACATCCTTTTTTTAGCCGATCTTTTCCCTCCTGAGTTTGCTCCTCGAGTTCTTTCGGTGGTAGAGTTTTTTCATCGTAATGGAGCCTGCTGTACGGTATGCACCGAGCAAATTACCAAGCATCGAACCCTTACACATGGCAAAGTATTTAGTGCGAATAACGAATCTTATCCCGTTTATCGCATTCCTCTACGAAAAAAATATAACCGTAGCGAAAGTATACGACAAGTGCTATGGAATGAAAAGGACAAGAAATTCGCCTTAGCCATCGAAAAGCAGATCGATGTTGGGCAGTTCGACCTTATTTTTGCTTTTACCTTTACTATATTCCCCCTTGTTGCGGCAAAGCTTCTTGCAAAAAAATACCGAAAGCCTTGGGTCGCTGACTGTAGGGATATAACCGAACAATATAATACAACGCACTTTTTGCCTTCGCTCCCCGAACAGCAACCTTTTGCTATGCGCATTGCCTTAAGGGGGGTACGCAAATATTTAATTGGTTCGCGAACAAAAGTACTACATAAAGCCACCGCTATTACTACTGTATCGCCATGGCACCAAGCCCAGTTACAGCAACTAACCCCTAAGGTGCCCTGCTTTTGTTTTTATAACGGCTACGACGAGGAGCTTTTTTATCCACGTTCAACCGCAAGTAGTGTGTTTAAAGTAACCTATACGGGTAGGCTTTTATCGTTAGGGATGCGCAATCCAAGCTTGTTCCTCGAGGCTTTAAGTTCTCCTCGGTTGTCCTCTATTCTTACTGGAGGAAAATTCGAAGTACACTGGTACATCGATGCCTATTCTCAAACACTTGTTGAGGGGATACTTAAAAAACTACCTCCCATTGTTAGCCAGGTTCAACGCTTCCATGCAATGGTGCCTTTTCGGCAAGTACCCCAAGTGCTTTCGGAGGCAAGTGTTATACTATTGTTGAATAATAAAGAGGATAAAAACGGACCACATGGTATCGTTTCGACCAAAATATTCGAGGCTTTTGCTATGCGTAAGCCAATACTATCCACACCTGGCGATGGTGCTATTACCGATACCTTATTAAAACTATCGCAACAGGGGGTAGTAGGTGCTAGTATCGATGAAATTTGTAGCTTTGTAGCCGAATGTTATAACCAATGGGAAAAGTTTGGCAGTACAAATACAGCTGTAAGTTGCGAAAGCAGTTTTACTGAACGCTTTAAGCGAAGTACAATTGCTCACAAGTTTGCCCAGCTTGCCTTGTGTATTATTGATAAGCAACAATAGCCCGATAGAGGCATATGCTACCACACATTGGTTATGTTTACATGCCCTTAAAATGATAAGTACCAATATAATAAGGTATGAGTGAACACTCCGAGCCCCTACCGTCGACTCCTAGTAGAAATGCCCCTTTACCGTTAGTAATTGTGGCTGGTCCTTGTAGTGCAGAAAGCCCTGAACAAATACTTGCTACGGCCGAAGCATTAGCCCATTTACCTATTACATATTTTCGTGCTGGTTTATGGAAACCACGTACACGCCCTGGGAATTTTGAAGGCGTTGGGGAAGAAGGAATCAGTTGGCTTACAGATGTAAAGTCAAGAACCGGGCTTTCGGTAATGACAGAAGTTTCGCTTCCCGAGCATGTACAAAAAGTTCTTTCTGCTGGTATTGACGCTGTTTGGCTCGGGGCAAGAACTGTTTCAAATCCTTTTGCGGTTCAAGCAATAGCTGATGCTTTAAAAGGCGCACAAATACCCGTTTTTATTAAAAACCCCATAAGCCCTGACGTATCGCTTTGGCGTGGTGCTATTGAACGAATCCAACAAGTTGGTATAACCCATGTATCGGCGGTTTTTAGGGGCTTTTCGCCAATTTATGCTTCTAAACTTGGCTATCGTAATACCCCTTCGTGGAGTGTAGCTTTTGAGTTAAGGCGACAAATGCCACATATACCCCTCATTTGTGATCCCAGCCACATTACGGGTCGACAGTACGAGGTTGAAGGAATGTGTATCGAGGCGGTAGAGCTTGGGTTCGATGGGATTATGGTCGAAACGCATATTTCGCCTCGAACGGCAAAAAGTGATGCTCAACAACAAGTAACGCCTGGTCAGCTAAGTAATATACTTTGTAATTTGCAAACGTATAGGCGACAAGCGCAACCACAAAACAGCGATTTAGAGAATTACCGAAAATTGCTGAGCGAAATAGACGATACCCTTTTAACCGTAATTGCTAAGCGAATGGAAGTAGCTCGCGAAATCGGCAATTACAAGCGGGTACATCATATCCCCGTATTACAACTCGAACACTTCTCGCACGTACTCGAAACAAATATGATTAGGGCTCGTAAGCTTAACTTGCCCGATGAATTTGTGTACAACCTTTTTACCTGTATTCATGAACTTTCGACCCGTATTCAACTAAACGAATCGAAGGAACAACCCCATAAACTATAAGTAATAATACCTTACCCTCACCTCTTATTTTTATTTAGCCTACAATATTTTAATTGGCAATGAACAATAAAGCGATTATAAGCATGGGTAGCAATGCTAACCGTACCGAAAATATTAAGCGTGTTACCGAAATATTACAAGCAAACTACCCTGGTAGTAGGTTTTCGACCCCCGAAATTACTGATCCTATTGACCTCCCAGAAGGGGCAAAGGCATTTTTGAACCTTGTTGCGATGGTACCAACAAACCTCGAAAAGGATGAATTTGTTGCACAACTTAAAGGAATTGAGAACGACCTCGGACGCGATGATGACGATGACGAGGATGGTATTATTCCCATCGACCTCGACCTTATTAAGTGGAATGATGATGTTATAAAACCACGCGACTTTATGCGTCCATATATGGTTGCTGGTTTAGAAGAAATTGACGAATTCTAATCCAATTCCCTTGATTCATATGACGCAAGGTGGAGATGCTGACGCTTCGATGTATACGTTGCCTCAACTACGCGAAGCTGTAGCCGAGGCTCTATTGCCTAATGAAAGGGTAAGGGGGCTATTGCTGTTTGACCAACTTGAGGAAAGCCTTGAGTTGACTCCACTCGTAAAATCGTTCGAAAAAAATCTATCAACTGTAACACCTGGGCGTTATGGATTATCGCAACTATTACTAACCCTCGAAGTTGCTTCGGTTGTCGTTCGGGAAATGAACCTCGCCGAAACTTCGGTTGCGACATTACTACTTTTCCCCGCATATAATAGCGGTAGCATTACAAAGCAGGAAATTGCCACTATTTCCCCAAGAGGTACAGAAGTATTATTAGGTCAGCTCTTTTCTACGCACCAACTTTTTAAGGAAAAAGGTGTGGCTAAACCCGAGGAGGTTCGTGAATTATTAGTAAGCTCAGCGGGCGATGTTCGTGTTTTGTTGCTAATGATTGCCACAAGGCTTTTCCTGCTTCGAAATGGAAAGGAACTACTAACCTCAACTGAAGCGAAAGCTATTGCACGCGAGGTAAGTGCATTTTTTACGCCTATTACTCATAAACTAGGCTTGTATGCCATAAAAGGTGAGCTTGAGGACTTATCTCTGAAGTTCGATAACCCAAGCGCATTTAGCGATATAAAGAAAAAGCTCGGCGAAAAAAAAGAGCAACGCGAAAGCTATATGCGGCGTGTTGTAAGGTTACTTGAGGACCGCTTTAGCCAAGCACATATTCGCTGGGATTACCACATTAAGTCCCGAACAAAATCGATTTACTCGATTTACAATAAAATGACGAAGAAGGGAACTGCATTCGACGACATTTTTGACCTTGCGGCACTTCGTATTATTATTGATGCTCCCCAAAACGAGGAGCAAGAGGCTTGTTGGTACTTTTATTCGCTTGTTACAGATTTGTTCGAACCCAACCCTAACCGTCTTCGCGATTGGGTTTCTGTACCTAAAAAGAATGGGTACCAATCGTTGCAGATTACAGTAAAAGGTCCTGAAGAAAAGTTCGTTGAGGTGCAGATTCGTACTACAAGGATGGACGAAATTGCCGAGCATGGTGTTGCAGCTCATTGGAGGTATAAAGGTTTAGGGGGTGAGGCAAACATCGATGGTTCGTTATTACACGCTCGTGAACTATTGGAAGATAACGACCTCGACTCTGCTCAAAGGGAAAACGATTCGAAGTATGCCATAAGTAACGTGGGCTGCTGTTATGTTTTCACTCCTATGGGTAAGCTAATAAAGTTACCCCAAAAAGCTACTGTTCTCGACTTTGCTTTTGCTATTCATAGTAATGTAGGTAGCCATGCCAAAAGTGGTAAAATAAATGGTCAGAATGTAGCCTTACGCACAGAACTTAAAAATGGTGATACCGTACAGATTATTACGGATCGCAACCAAGTACCAAGTAAGGATTGGCTTAACATTGTTACAAGTACTTCGGCAAAGAACAAAATAAAACGTTATCTGCGCGAAGAGAAGGAAGGAACATTTGCTGAAATTCGGGAACAAATCGAGCGTAGGCTTCGTAACCGTAAAATACCTTACAACGAACGTGCGATTATTCAAACTTTTAATCGCCTCGGGTACCGCAACTATATTAGCTTTTATACTGCTATAGCTGAGGGAAAATGCGATGTTGCAAGGTTTTTGGAACTTTACGAAGCCGAAGTTACTACCCCTCAACTCGACCCACAACATACATCTTTAAAAGAAAAAGCAAAAACTACTCGAGCAGAAGAAACCCCCGATGTTAAAGATAGAAGCGTTATTGTAGGCGAAAACTTCAAGAATATTTATTACGAGTTAGCCAAATGCTGTTCGCCTCAGTATGGCGATGCTATTTTTGCTTACCCTTCACGTTTCGGAATCCGTATTCACCGTTACGATTGCCCTAATGCAAAGGATATTTTCGAAAATAATAGAAGTCGTGTTTTACCCGCTTATTGGGCAAATCTCGAGGGTGAAAGCCAGTCGAACCTTTATGTTGAAGCCCTCGATGAACCCGAAACTACAGGGCGGATTGTTTCGCTATGTAAGAATAGCTTTGGGGTAAAATTACTATCGTACAATATTAAGGCCAGTGTAACAAAAGTTGAGGCTGAGTTTACCCTCGAAGGCGACCAGCAAGCAATTAACGCACTTCGTAACAAACTACTCGCAACTAAGGGCGTAATTTCAGTTTCGCGAGCCTGATTTACTTTGTATGACTTCAGCCAAATCCTTCACCGCAAACGAAAAAAAACTAATCCGCTCCCTTGCCAAAGCGAGTGCCCGAAAACAGTTAGGTCTATTTGTAGTGGAAGGTCCTAAAGCTGTAAATGAATGCCTAAATAGGTTTGAATGTGAGCTTATAATTGGTACCAACGATGCCTTTTTGGCATTAACTCCAAATTACTATGCAACGAAAGCGATCGTTCTCCCCTCGAGCTTCGATTTTGCAAATATAAGCTCGCTTAAGCACCCTAGGCCTTTACTTGCTGTTTTTAAAATACCACCATTTAATGGCTTTTCTTCAAGTGAAGGCTTTTCGGTACTTCTCGATTCTGTTCAGGATCCTGGTAATGTGGGGACTATTATACGAACGGCCGATTGGTTTGGAGTAGAGAATGTTTTTCTTTCTCCGAGTTGTGCAGATCCGTTTTCCCCTAAAGTTGTTCAGGCTTCTATGGGAAGCATAGCTCATTTAGGAATATGTCCCTTAAGCGATTCACAGCTCGCCACCTTTCTCGAAGATTACAATGCACCTATAATTGGTACCTTTCTTGAGGGTGAAAGTATCTTTTCAACCGAAAAGGCTCTTCCATCCCTATCAAGTAAGGCATTATTGGTTATGGGTAACGAGGGTAACGGAATAAGCCCCGCAGTAGCGCATTACGTTACAAATCGAATAACTATTCCTGCTTTTGGTAATAAAACCCACGGGGAGTCGTTAAATGTTGCCATCGCTTTTGCTATTACACTTGCGCAGTTGGTTGAAAAATAAAGAGTTTTGGAAGAACTCTTTTAGTGTGTACAAAACAACAAGGGGGGGAATAATCTCCCCCTATTGTTTTGCTTGCCTATGCAGATAACCTAGAATGAGACTGTTGCAAAAGTCAACAGTCTCAGAATAATAGTTCCTTCTTGGGATGTGCAAAGGAGCTAACTCCTCTCAGTTTTTTCTCGAAGAGTTAGCTCCTTCCCTTATAGGGAATGCTGCAACGCTGGTTAATTATTGTTCTCTTGTTTAATTCTTTATTTAATTACGAGGGTATAGTCCTCAACTTCACCGTGGTTAAATATCGAGTTTTCGTTAGGCCATCCATCGTTACACATGGTAACACGCATACGGAAGGTGCCTGCAGGAATCCTTTTGTTCAGTGCGATATTTACGTAAATAGCATTATAGGTAAGACCCTGGTTTACGAAAAGTTCGGTTTCATTATTGAAGTGTCCATCATGGTCTAGGTCAACCCATACACGGTAATAGCATCCGTAGCGTGTTCCGTAAAAGTAGGGCTCGATACGCATAGTGTTATAGTAGCCACGGTGCATGGTAAACTTAATGCGAGTATCGTTGGTGTACCCATAACCGTACGAGCGGCGGCTTTGTCCATTAACTGTAACACCTGTAATGAACATGTAGTTCGAGTAAAGGGCTTTACTTACAGGGTAGTCGTTTACTACAGGATTTGGGTCTACAGGGTCGGGTACAGGTTTTGGATCGGGGTTGGTCTTAGGATCTTGTTTAGGATCTGGTTTGGGATCTGGCTTAGGATCTGGGTTTGGAGCAGGCTTGGGGCTTGTTGCAGGTTCAAAACCAACAATCATTTCTTGTCCTTGGTTAAATCCTCCTGAGCCTCCACCAACTCCTAGCGAACCAGGGTTAAGGGCGTTAAGTAGGAACCAACCATCGGACATACCACCCCAGCCCCAGTTGAAGTGGAAGAAGTCGTTTTTACGGTAGCCATCGCATACAAACGAGTGACCTCCATGGGTGCCGTAACCGGCATATTGTACAGGGCGGTGTGCATCTAACTCAGCCTTAAGCATTGTAACCCATTGATTGTAGCTATAGCGGTTGCGGTATAAGTCCTGAGCGGTGTTCTTATAACTGTAGTTTTCAACAAGTAGACGGGGAACATCGTACTGATAAGCACCACTACCATCGCGACCAAACTGCATTTTAATACCTACAGCAACATTGTAGCAGAAACGAGCAATGTCGTTATTGGCGACAGTTAGCACAGCTGCGGGCATATTATTCCAAGGAATGTTGTAGTTATAATCGGCGTAAAGGGTTTTGCCTGCAAAGCCACTGTAATAGCTAAATGTACCTTTACCACGTGCAGGGTACTTCCAGTAGCGCATAATTTGGCTTGCTGCAGTAGCTACGCAACCAACAGGGGCACCATTTGGGCAATACGCATTATAAAATGGGCTTTGGTTCCATTTTATAGTTCCTAACAGGGGTTCTACACCAGCAGAAGCTCTTGTTTCGCTTTTGTTTGAGGGAAAAAGATAACTTGCACGAAGCGAACGTGTTGCCTCGTTAACGGTAGGGTTAGCTTTCGAAAGCGAATCAATTTCTAAAGCGCAACTCTGAAGGTATTGGTCAAGGTTGTTATTTATTTTACCTTGACCATCTTTGCTTGTAAACGGAGCTTCATCGGAGTACCCTAATACAGGAGCTGTGGTACGAAGAGCCGAAACAATAACAAAGCCTTCCGAACCAACGTTAAATACGTAATACGAGGGTTGCGAAAGGCTTTGTTCTGTTCCTTCGCGGAGCGATTGTGCCCCGGTGTAAACAAGCTGAAGGTCTCGAGCTGAACGAAGTTTTGTTTGGTGTGCCAAAAAGGCTTCTGCAATAATACGAGCCTCGGCTTCGGTAACTTGTGGGTTTGTGTTTGATAGTTCCCTTAACACTAAATCGGTTGATTCAGCCGATTCATCGTTTTGTTCTGTTGTGGGAGCTTGATTTCCATCGGGTGAGTCGCTAGGTGAAAATGCGACTTCTTGTTTCGAGCAGGATGCAAATGCCATGCATGCTGCGAATACTAATGCGAGAAATCTTTTCATCGTAGTTATTAATTAGGTTTTTACGCGTTACAACAATCACTACAGGATTGTGTATTTGTTACTATCAGTACGGGTTATGGTAAGCCTTGATTTACCCTTGGTTGCTGTTTTACTTATCCCTTAGGCATAAGCCTTAGTAAAAAACAGAGCCTACTACCCCCAAGGAGGTTGAATTCAGTCGGTAAAAGTTGTGGCTTATTTGGCTTGCCTCGGTAGAATTAGAACTACTATACCCTAGCTTTACAAGGAAAAGGGGCAACTTGCTTGTGGTTGCGAAGGTTTTTTCTTAGTTGTTGTTTTCATCCCTCCTTAATCGCTTTTCCCCCGAAAACGCTAGCACCCTCATTCCGAGGTAGCGTTTTCGTTCTAGGCTTTGTTACATTACCAGTGCAAATCCCCATTTGTCGAATTTGCTTAACCCCTCATGGGTTAACTTATTCTTGGGGAGCGTTATAGCCTTCCCAGAAGGTGGCTACCGCAAGCTTCTTAATAGTTAGCCTCTTGCTACTATTCTTCTTTTTCAGCGTTGCAAAGCTAGAAAAAAATCGACAAAAAAAACACACCTCCCCAGATGGAGATTTTTTTTTTACGGCCTCATAACCCCATAAAAAACTACTTCTAAAGCCAATTCTAAGCACTTTAACTCGTACCGTAATTTATTAATCACCAAATGTAAGTAGTTGTTTTTTTATTCTCATTTACTATATTTGCATCCGTTAATCATCTAGTGTTCTTTCTTTTTGACCTTGTAGATGCCGAAAGTGAACGTATTTCGTCGTGAAGCATGGATTTTTTTAGACTTAATTGCTATGCCTTATTAAGCTAATGCCCCCTGATAAAGTAATCGATGAAAACAAAACTAAATATATCATGAAGCATTTTCTACCGATCTTCCTAGCGCTCCTTCTTTGTCTACCTGTATTCTCGCAAAACGAGAACGTAGCAAGTGTAGCCTCTATAATAAATCATACCCAAGCCGTTCCTAGTAATACCTTGTTGCGTGGAGGAACTTGGCACCCCATAACGAACAAAAATGTTACGGTTACCGATCTTAATGGCGATAGCTATAACGTTGCACAGATTCTCAACAAGGGGCTTTTTATCTTTCTTGATGTTTCCGCAACTTATTGTTATCCGTGTTGGATGGTGCATCGTTCGGGTGTTTTGGAACAGATTTATGATAACCATGCCAGGGGTAGTAATAAGCAGTTGCTTGTTTTTTGGGCGGAAGGTAACCCCCCGGGTAACGATATTAATGCTATATATGGAAAAGGTAGTGGCACACAAGGCGATTGGACGAACGGACAAACAATTCCCTATCCTATTTTTATCAATAATCAGGCTATTAGTTTAATTCGCAATTTAGGGTTGGCTGTTAAGGGGTTTCCCTCATTGTATCTAATTTCACCACGTGGGTATTACATCGAGATGGATAACTACTATCCCTATACTTATGATCACTATTATACCAACTTTATTCAGCCGTTAATTCAAGCCGAGCAGCGTGCAGAACAAACATATTCGGTTACCATCGAGCCTTCGGTAGGTGGTCGAATTGAGTTGTTGGGGGCAAATAATCCTGCAAAGGTTAAGGCTGGAACCACCTTGACGGTAAATGTTATACCCGAGAAAGGATATAAACTAGTTTCGCTTTATGCCAATAACATGAATATTACCTCAAACCTAGCTTTTACAGTTCAGGGGAATATTACATTACGAGCTACTTTCGCAAAGAACGAAACGAAACCGAAATACAAGGTAACTTTAATAACAGAAGGCAACGGTACTGCCCAACTAAAAGGATACGATAATCCAACTAACGTACCCGAAGGTACCGTCCTTACCGTAATACCAACACCAGCAACAAATAGTAGGGTGGTAAGTATTACTGCTAACAATAATAACATAACCACAAACCCAACCTTTACCGTATCACAAAACACTACGGTAAGGGTTGTTTTTGCAGCAACTATGCATACTGTTACTATAGAGCCAACCGAGCATGGTCATATCGAGCTTGAAAATATTTCTAATCCTGCACAAATTGAGCATGGAACGAACGTTCGAGTAAAGGTATACCCCGATAATGGGTATAAATTGGTTTCGCTCTATGCTAATAATACCGATGTTACGAGTTCGCTGTCGTTCAAAATAATCGAAAATACTACTTTAGTAGCTACTTTTCTAAAGCAAACTGTAGGCGATTATTATGCTGTAACTATTTCAAAGGAAGGCGATGGTACCGTAAAATTGCAAGGGTGGAATAACCTAAAAGCAGTTCCACAGGGTACTGTGTTGCGGGTAAATGTAACCCCAACTTACCATAGTAAACTGTTGCGCATAACTGCTAATAACATTGATATTACAGCAAAACGCACTTTTGCTGTAAATGAAGATGTACTTTTATCGGTCGTATTCGAAAATAAATCGTTCGAAGTAAAAGTTTCTCCTACAACAAATGGCTCGGTAAATATTACGGGTAGTAATAACCTAGCGGAAGTGCCTTATGGAACGGTACTGAATGTTGTAGCAACCCCAAATGAAGGGTATGAACTTACACAACTAACGGCAAATAAGAAAAATATTTTCACAACCAAATCATTTACGGTAATGCAGCCTACTACGGTTACGGCAAGTTTTGCTCCCCTGAAATATGCGGTTACCATAAATCACCAAGGCGAAGGAATTGCCGAGCTACGAGGGTGGACTAACTATAACAGTGTACCCTATGGAACCCCATTGGCGGTATATGTATTACCCAATAGTGGATATAAGCTTAGTGGTATTTTTGCTAATCAAACCAATGTTACTGAAACCAAACAGTTTACAGTTACCCAGCCAACCCAAGTAACTGTTCAATTTACTAAAACAACTAATGCCGAAACGCCTGGTTTACCCCGATTTACGGCAAGCCTATTGGGGAATACTCTTTCGGTATTAGGTACACCCGACGGTAGCGAAATAAAAGTATTTAGCTTAAAAGGCGAAATGTTGTACTGTGGTTATAATACCCAAATTACATTTGCTACAACCCCTGCAAAGGGGGCACTAATTGTGGTTGTTGGTACCGAAATTCTGCGACTATGATTTCTTTACTTTATTCCTTTCTCGCCCGAACGTATTGTATGTTGTTCCCCTATAAAGCATTACTAACCTCTAACCCAACTTTAAAACTAAAGCAATCCTTAAGTATAATAACCACAATATGAAAGCAACACCATTATTATTTACGCCCCGAACGATATTACCATTGCTTGCTACACTATGTATGCTACTTAGTTGTGCGGGTAATGAGCCTTTAAGACCCGATAGTAAAGAAGAACCGAATACAAGCCATAATGACCCGAATGGAACTGGAGGCAACGAAAATAATAACAGCTCGAACAACGATCTCGATTTTTCGAATTTGCATACGGCAAAAGGTCTTCTTAAGAGTTCCCAAGCATTGCCTCCCGAAAATCATGGCGATGCACAGTATGGTACTTCGAAACGCGAGGTAACCGAGTATACATATAATGGAAAAAAGGGGATTCTTATAAGTGAAATTCAAACTCTAACCCCAGGTGGTTGTTACGATGCTTTTGTGGTTGGCGACCCTAAATCCGAAATTCTTTATCCTGGTAATGTACTTACTTCGCACTCAATAGTTAGTGGAGATTATACCGAGGTGAAGGGCAAGCGCGTTGGCGAAATTACTTGGTCCACTAGCGACTTAACCCCTCGCGATGGTAGCGATTTTTTAATTGAGAAGATTACCGACCCTAAACTAAGCGATTATAATAAAGCCTTACAGCGTTTTAAACGCGATTCGAAACCCCAAACAAGTGCGCGAACGACATTTTCGATGAGCCAAGTTACCAACGAAAACGAACTTAAGTTTAGGTTAGGTGTTGGGGTGGGTATCCAGCAATTCGGAGGCGAAATTTCGGGGAGCTTTAAAAAGGAAACAAAGCGAACAACTATTTTAGCTCGTTTTGAACAAGAGCTTTTTTCTGTTGCGCTAGATCAACCCCGAAAGCCAATTCTTGAAGCTGTTGATATGAACTCGCTGAATGGCGAACTGCCGGTATATATTAGTAGTATAAGTTACGGTAGATTAGCGTATTGCCTTATAAGTTCGAATGCTGATATCACTACACTTGGTGCCGCTTTATCGGCGTCGATACCTATTAAGTTCGTAAACCTTAAAGGCGAATTAAGTGGAGAATATAAAAAAGTACTCGAGGAAGCAAGTTTTAAGTTGTTCTTCCTTGGTGGTGATGCTAACTGCCAAACTTTAGCAGCATCTGGCTCGTGGGATGGTTTTATTAAGGCTTTACAAAGCCCATTTACGGTCGATAACGCTCGCCCCATAGCCTTTAACCTTCGTTATATCGACGATAACAGCGAGGCTCGATTGGTAAAAGGAACATCGGTTCATACTAAGAAAAGCGAGTTTGTTGAGGATATCGGCGAGTTTTCGTTCGATGCTAAGGTGAACACGATGGAAGCAAGCTATCGGGATGAAGGCGAAAAGCACAAAGCTCGATTTATAGGAACCTTTTCGGTAGTTACTAGCGATAATATGGTTTACAGCCTTGGCGTTTGGGATAATCGGAGCCTCATTTTGCCATTGCAGATGAATAAGCAAATACCTGTGACCAATGCACAACCTGTTCCCATTCACGTTAAGCGAGCAAAGGATATGCCCTTAATCGATTTTCTAGAAAATACATCCGTAAAACTAATGGGAAAAATAGGCATAACCTACTATACTTCGCTATTTTATGGTTATTCGCAAAACGAAAACTTTTTGGGTGCCCCAACAGTTCAACTATCCCTTATGGATATACTAAAAGGGAAGTTTATAACACCTAATGGACCTGTGCTTGAAGCGAAGGGAACTTCAAAGGATCCCTCGGTGCTTGGAATGGTAAAAATCCGTACCACGATACAGCTAACACCTTACCTTAACCTCATACAAATCCGATAACTACGATGTAACCTGCTCGTTTTTGGTTTATGATGTATGTACAAGGCTTGAAACCCTACATAATGTGGCTTAAGTGAGCTAAAATCGAGAAGTATTAAAAGTATATATGAAGCCTTACTGTAAAATGTTTCCTTGATTTCGCTTAAAAAAGATAATGTAGAATATAATAGCGTGAGGAAACATTACTACTAGGCTTTTATTAAAACAAAGTTTTAACCTTATACCTATGAAAATTTACCACAGTTTGCTGCTTACTGCAGCGATGGCAGTTGCAACAGTTGGTTGCAACAACAATGACCCTAACCCTCAACCAGGTAACGAAAACAAAACTTACGTTTCTGCTGAACAGCTTTCGGGGCTACGTATTGCACCTGATTTGCTTACCGACAATGCGCCAACGCCGAAAAATCAAACGCCCCCACCCGCAATTGGTCCTAGCGGGCAGGAAGAAATGAGCGTTATTGAAGCTCTGTTCGAAAATAGCCCTGGCGTTACCATTTCGCGCGTGGCTAAGGGAATCCAGAATAGCGTATACAACGAAGCTATTGTGTTCAATACAGCGCATGAATACTACCCCAGTATGTTTATGCTCGGCAACAGTATTGCGAATGGTGAGTTCGCAGGTCTTACGGGGTATACATTAAATACCTTAAGTTGGAGTACTTCGGATCTTGTTTCGTCCGATGGTTCTGCATTTATTTCGATGCCTATCGATAACCCCGAACTTAGCGATTATAACCGTGTTTGGACGGAATGGAAATCGAAGGAAACAAAACCCCTTACTGGTAGCACTATTTACCAAATTTGCCAGGTTGAAGATAGCAAGGATTTGAAAACTAACCTTGGTGGCGGTGGAAATGGAGCTTCGATTGCTGCTCAATTGACGGGTAACGCTAATTGGAGTAGTAAGAAAACGAAGATACTTGTAAAGATGGTTCAAAAAGCTGTTTCAGTTTCGGTTGATCAAAAGTTCCGTACAGGTCTTCTGCGTGAGGCTAATATTAAAGCTATGAACGGTTATATGCCTGTTTACGTTAGCAGTATTTCGTATGGTAAAATGGCTTTTGCCCTGATTGCTACTAACGAGGATTATCTTTCGGTTATGGCTGCTCTTGGACTTAATATCCCTGCTGGAAACGTTAATGTTGATTTGAAGGTCGACTTCCAGAAGATTCTAAACAATTCGGATATTAGCTATGCTTTTGTTGGTGGTAAACTCGACGACCATAACAAAGCACTTGCCGGTGGTTGGGAAGGTGTTCGTAACTATCTTACTAGCCCTGTTGAAAATAGCGATTTATTACCTATTGCTATGAATTTCCGTTTCGCCCATACCAATGGTTTAGCACGTATATTGCGTACAGGCGATCAGCTGGTAACTGAAAGCTACTTTATACCCGAAGCTAGCGATGTTACTATAACTACTTCGCCAATTTTAGTTGAAGCTAGCGAAGGTATTGCTAATAATGCAAAGGTTGAAGGAGCAATAACCATTAGTAGTAAAGCCTTAAACTTAAACGAAGTAACTATTGCGGATTTTACTAAGCAAACACCTATTGCTCTTAACCAAGGTAAGGCTAATATTTCAACGGGTAATACCGATATGCTTGTAGCTCGTCCACAAACTATGTCGATGAAAAACTATATGGAGCAACCTATAAATGTTAAAGCCGACCTTGTAATAAATGGAGAAAAGGCTACAACAAGTTTTGTTGTTCCACTTAAGGATTTTGTTTTTGCAGCTCGCGAAAATACAATGGTGGTTACAACAAACAATACTAAAGGTAAGGCGATTAAGGTCTATTTCAAGATTAGCGACAACCTTACTCGTGTAACGAAGGTAGATGATAATACTGAACCTAAAATGAAGTAAGTTCTTTGCTTCACATTAAGAGTCTGCTCGGGGGTATGTCAAAACTCTTGTTTTGATATACCCCCGTAATAATAATAGATTTCAGAGGCATGTAGGGCGGATCTGTGTGTCCGCCCGAAGGTGCCGAATGTAAAAAATAAGCAAGTCTGCCTGAAAGATAATATTATTTAACAACGCAGACGGGCGGACACGCCGGTTCGCCCCTACAATTACTATCATGCACGAACAAACAAATATGTGTCATGTAGGGGAGACCTGCGTGTCCGCCCGCAATGAAACATATACCTCGCCAAATAACAAGTACAATAAGTTGAGACCTTTGATAAATAAGAAGTAGGAGTTCAACCCCTCTAATAAGGGGATATTTACTCCTTTTTATCACTTCAAATGTTTGAGTAAAATGCCTTTTTACTGGTACTTTATGGATATTACTATAACGAGTGGAAATACAAGTTTTGGGGATGATTACCCCCCAGGTAGCGACCTCACTCCACTGTTTAAGTTTACATTTCCCTCGCTGAAGGAATTTATCGATAATCGCTATAAAGGAGATTATACACAGTTACACCACATGAGACCTTTGAAAAATAAGGAGTATGAGTTTAGCCCCTCTAATTGGGGGCTAT
>JASBZJ010000012.1 GCA_029983495.1 Porphyromonas sp. | reverse complement strand
GAAGCAAAAAATTGGGGGTGAAACAAAACAAGAGTTTTGACATACCGCCCTACAATTACTATCACGCACGAACAAACAAATTTGCAACATGTGCGGGCGGACACGCAGACACGCAGATCCTCCCCTACAGTTTCCCTCAAATAAGTGTTTAAGCGTTCAAATGAATACATTCATTACCAAGTAGATAATGACCTATAATGTGACTTGCTACCGTGCAAAGGTCTCATTATATCAAGGCTCTATTTCTACATACACATATCAATTCGAAATTGTAACGAATTAAATGTGATATTTAGGTTTCAATTAGGGTTTATGTTGCAGGGGGAATAAGGCTATTGATGAATGGAAGTGTGAGACGAGTTATCGACAGTAAAGCGCAATTTTTCAAGAAACAACTACCTTTGCCATGGTCGATACACCAAATTTCGACCCCTGAATGACGAGATTATGGGTAAAATTATTGCTTTAGCAAACCAAAAAGGCGGTGTGGGCAAAACCACAACCTCGATAAATTTGGCCGCTTCGCTTGCTACGCTCGAGAAAAAAGTACTGTTAGTTGATGCCGACCCACAGGCAAATACTACAAGTGGCGTGGGTACGCAGGCTCAGGATGGGCATTATACCATTTACGAGTGTATTATTGATGGTGTTGCACCCGAAGAAGTGATTCGAAAAACGAGTGTTACGAACCTTGATATTATTCCTAGTCATATCGACTTGGTGGGAGCAGAAATTGAAATGCTAAAAATGGACGAACGTGAATCGATGCTGAAACGGATACTTCGCCCTTTAGCCGACAGTTATGATTATATCCTTATCGATTGTTCGCCCTCGTTAGGGTTAATAACAGTGAATGCTTTAGTGGCGGCCCATAGCGTTATTATTCCTGTTCAATGTGAGTTTTTTGCTCTGGAAGGTATTAGTAAGTTGCTTAATACCATTAGAATAATAAAAGCACAATTGAATAGTAAGCTGGAAATTGAAGGCTTTTTAATGACCATGTATGATGGACGACTACGTTTGGCAAAGCAGATTTATGATGAGGTAAAGAGCCATTTTGGACAACTTGTGTTCGAAACAGTAATACAGCGTAATGTTAAGCTTAGCGAAGCCCCTAGCCATGGGGTTCCCGTTATACTTTACGATATAGAAAGTCGTGGTGCCGAAAATCACCTACAGTTAGCTGAAGAGATTATTCGAAGAAATAGCTAAAAAACACGCAGCGGAAAAAATGACAGGAAAAAAGAAAGCGACACCTGCTTTAGGACGTGGTTTGGAAGCACTTCTTGGCGAAGCTGCTGGCAGTAGTTCAATAAGCGATGTGCCCATAAGTGAAATTAAGCCTAACCCCGAGCAACCCCGTACATTATTCGAGGAGCAAGCATTGGAAGAACTTGCCTCATCCATAAAGAGTATTGGATTAGTACAACCTATAACCTTGCGCGAGATGCCCGATGGTACTTATATGATTATTTCGGGCGAAAGGCGTTGGCGTGCCAGCAAGTTAGCAGGTTTAACTCGTATACCAGCCTACATTCGAACGGCAAGCGATGAAGTAATGATGGATATGGCATTAATTGAAAACGTGCAACGTGAAGATTTGAATGCCATAGAGGTTGCTCTAGCCTATAAGCGTTTGCTCGATAACCCTGGTATGTCGCAGGAAAGCCTTTCGCAACGGGTGGGTAAAAGCCGTGCTGCAATAAGCAATCAGCTTCGGTTGCTTAATTTACCTGCCGAAATCCAGCTTGGACTTACACACGGAAAGATTGATATGGGGCACGCACGTGCTTTACTTTCCTTACCAGAGTTGGAGGATAGGCTTAGCCTCTATAACGAAATACTGAACAAGGGGTTAAGCGTTAGGCAGGTTGAGCGACGGTGTAAAGAAATAAAGCAAGGAAAAGAAAAAGTCGCTAAAGCCCCCCAGCGTGAAACGTACAAGCACTTAAGCGAGCAGTTATCGCTTTACTTTGCTGCACCTGTTCAATTGGTGGCCGATGCAAATGGAAAAGGCAAACTTACCATTGCCTTCGACACAGAAGAACAGCTAACGCATATACTAGGAAAACTTGAAGATACACTTCCTCAGGGGGAATAATTAGTTTGTATGGGGAGCATGGTTATATGGTGCAAAAAAAGTGTTGTGGTTGCTTTTACGGTATGTTGCCTTTCGGTTGTAGCCTTACAAGCACAAACTAATACTCCTTTAGCAGGCAGCGACTCGATAAAGATTACACCCGATAGTGTTACGGCTGTAACCCCTTCGTTGCACCCCTCTACCACAAACCCTACCGATGCTAACTATAAGCTTGCATTTACACAACTCCCAGCTCAGGCTTGGAAGTGGGTAACGGACTTAAAACCGTCAACAAAAGCATTAATTTGTGCTGTTATCCCTGGCGGAGGACAGCTTTATAATCAACAATATTGGAAAGTTCCTGTAGTGTGGAGCCTTGCAGTGGGTTGCGCTTATGCCATTTCGCGCTATGGGAGCCTGTATAATGAGTATCGTACTGCCTATCGCGATTTTATGAGCGATAACCCTTTGCAGCACGACTCGTGGAAGCCTTTTGTTCCAGCAGGAGCTAACCCCGAGGACTACGTAAAAAACGATAACATTCGGAGTCGGCTTAAGCAGGGAACAACTATGTATCGACGAAATCGCGACCTAAGTATTATTCTTAGTAGCGTGGTTTATTTGCTAACATGGCTCGATGCTTATGTCGATGCCGAGCTTGTCGATTATGATATTTCGCCCAACTTGTCGATGTGGCAACCTTCCTTTCAGGGAAAGGTTTGCCCCTCAGCTGGTATGTACCCGACAATTGGGGTTCAATGTAGTATACCATTTTAATGAAACTAACCTACGGTAGAAGCTTCTTCTTGGTGAAGTGTGCTTCACAACAAAAGAGAATCAGTTTACGGTACGCATCAATTGCCTTTTTACAACTTATTACCCTTTTTATTGTGGGGCAAAGCAATTCCCTTTGTGCTGCTTCGGCTTATACAATTGCCGATACCACTGTTAAAGCAAAACCTATACAAAACAAAGCTTTACCTCATTTCGATGGCGAAATAAATATTTTTCCGCCTCGTGCTTTAGACGCTAATGCGCTTAAATTACTCAATCGTTGGAAGGTTGCTTACAACCAGTATAACGATATTCATAGGAACCTTATATCGAAGGGGAGCGATAGACCACAGGATCGTGAAGCTCGCCTTAAACGCCTCCCTACGGATATACCTATGCCGTATAACAATTACGTAAAAAAGAGCTTGGATCTTTATTTAAGTGGCAAACGGCATTTTGTTCCAGCAATGCTTTCGCTTGGCGAATACTACTTTCCCATAATCGAAACTATATTCGACCGTTATAATATTCCTCTCGAGCTAAAATACCTAGCTGTAGTGGAATCGGGCATGGATCCTACTGTATGTTCGCCTTCAGGGGCAAAAGGGCTTTGTCAATTTATGCTGGTTACAGCTAAGGCTTATGACCTCGAAGTGAATTCGTTGGTTGATGAGCGGCTCGATGTAAAGAAAAGTACGGAGGCTGCTGCTAAACATCTTAAAGATCTTTATGAGCTTTATGGCGATTGGCTGGTGTGTATTGCTGCCTACAATGCTGGTATTGGTACGGTTAATCGTGCCATAAAAAAAGCGGGTGGAGAATGCAATTTTTGGAAGATATACCCCTATTTGCCTCGGCAAACGCGTGACTATGTACCGCTGTTTATTGCGGCTTATTATGCCATGGAATACCACAAGGATTATAAATTTGAGTATGCCGACTTTGCGTACCCTGCTGTACTCGATACCATGCTTATTAAGGAAAGATTACTTATTGCCGATGTTGCACAAAAAGCTAAAGTCCCCGAAAGCTTATTTAGGCTTATAAACCCTCAGTTTAAGGGTAACTATATACCTGGTAATATTCATCCATACACCATTTCGCTCCCCTTTGATGCCATATCTCGTTTAGAGGAAGCCATTACTACAACGGAAACAGTGGCAGAGGCGAGCGATCGAAACTCAACTACTCCTATAGCAAAAACTCCACCCACTATTATCGCAAGCGAACCTAAACGCCCTGCTCCTGCTCGTAGCTATACTATTCGTAAGGGCGATTCGCTTTATAAAATTGCTAAGCGGCATGGGGTTTCGCTTAAAGCTCTTATGGAGGCTAATAGTATTACTAGTACCAAGTTTAAGCTCATTCCAGGTAAATCGCTCGAAATTCCGTCCGCTAGTAGTTAAACTTTGGCTTCCCTTCGCATACTTATTTTTCTAACAACAGCACAAATCATTACCTTTGCACAGCAGAGTAAACGAATTAAAAGCATAAACAGAGATGCTCAAAGATATTTTATCAATCTCCGGAAAACCCGGTTTGTTCAAACTGCTTTCATCAAGTAAAAGTGGTTTCGTAGTAGAATCGCTAACCGATAAGCGCAGAATGCCTGTTCGATTGAACGAGCGTATTGTATCGCTCAAGGAAATTTCGGTATATACCGAACAAGGCGATGTGCCTCTTGGCGATGTTTTTGACAAGATTTATGCCTTTCAACAAGGTAAAGAAGTAGACTTAAAGCAATTTGGAAAGGAAAAACAACCCTACTTTGATTTTCTTGAGAAAGTGCTTCCCGAATACGATAAGGAACAAGTTCATGCCAACGAGATAAAGAAAATGCTCACGTGGTATAATCTTCTTGTAGCCAATGGCTTTGAAAAGTTCGCAACCGTTAGCGAACCCGAAGAAATGGAGGATATTGAAGGCAACGAAAGACCTGCGGATGATAACGAAAAGGCGGAAAAGTTATAGTTAATTATCTACAGGCTTAAACCACTTTGTGTTGAACTAACTTTTTACTACAACAGAGATATGTTTAAATCGATGAAGAAATTCCTGAGCGATGAGCTCAGCACCATCAAGAGTGATGGTCTTTACAAGGAAGAACGTATTATTATTACCCCGCAGAAGGCCGATATTAAGGTAAAGGGGAACAAGGAAGTGTTAAACTTCTGTGCAAACAATTACCTCGGGCTTTCGAATCATCCCCGTCTTATCGAAGCTGCGAAAAAAGCTATGGATAGCCACGGTTTTGGTATGAGTAGTGTTCGTTTTATTTGTGGTACACAGGACATGCACAAAGAACTCGAAAAAGCTATTGCTGAATACTTCAAAACCGATGATGCTATTCTTTATGCAGCTTGCTTTGATGCTAATGGAGGCCTTTTTGAACCCCTTTTTGGACCCGAAGATGCTATTATAAGCGATGCACTTAACCATGCTTCAATTATTGATGGTGTTCGCCTATGCAAAGCAAAACGCTTTCGCTATGCAAACGGCGATATGAACGACCTCGAAGAAAAACTGAAGGAAGCTAAAGATTGTCGCTTTAAAATTATTGCTACCGATGGTGTATTTTCGATGGATGGTAACGTTGCCCCAATGGATAAGATTTGCGAGCTTGCCGAAAAATACGATGCATTGGTTATGGTTGATGAATGTCACTCGGCAGGCGTTGTAGGAAAAACAGGTGGTGGTGTTGCCGAACAATTTGATTGCTACGACCGTATAGATATACACACGGGTACTTTAGGAAAAGCTTTCGGTGGTGCTGTAGGTGGTTTTACAGCTGGTCCGCAAGAGGTTATTGATATGCTACGCCAACGCTCGCGCCCATACTTGTTCAGTAACTCTATTCCTCCTGCTGTTGTTGGTGCTGGTCTTGAAGTATTTAAGATGCTCAAGGAGGATCATTCGTTGCACAGTAAATTAATGGAGAACGTGAAATACTTCCACGATAAGATGGTTGCAGCAGGTTTTGATATAAAACCAACGCAAAGTGCTATTTGTGCTGTAATGCTTTACGATGCCCCTCTTTCGCAAGAGTATGCTAAAAGGCTCCTTGATGAAGGTATTTATGTTACAGGCTTTTATTACCCTGTTGTTCCAAAGGGTGAAGCACGCATTCGTGTTCAACTTTCAGCTGGTCACGAACGTGAGCATTTGGATCGCTGTATCGAAGCGTTTATAAAAGTTGGAAAAGAACTTGGTGTAATTAAGTAATCCTTTTTGAGACCTCTTAAAAGGTTATTTGTACTTAATTATTCTTTCAGATTTAAGAGGAGTACCCCGCCATTATATAGAGCTAGGTGCTCCTCTCGGTTTATTAATTTGTTGGGGCTTTGAAGCGACTTTGCAGAGCAATCTATAGACTAATTTTTACCGATACCCCATAATCCGTGCCAAGGATGTACGTTCCCTCAGCGATTTGTGGAAACGTATAACAACCTTCTCCATCATTATTAGCTTGTACGTTTGCTACAACCGTTCCATCCAGTTGGTATAAGTAACAAACCGAGTATGGCAATGCTCCGTAAAAGGTAATTGTATTGTCGGCTTTGCTACAGAAAGCTCCGAATTTAGTAGAACCCCTAAAAATACCATCTATTGCTGAATGGTTGCTTCCCTCATAATTAATCATCTTATCTCCATCACCATTGTAATCAAGCACACGCCAGTTTTTTGTTTTAGCCCTATTTACTTGGTCTTTGGTGATAACGTTTTCTTCTTTTTCTCCCTTGCTATTAATTACTACAAACTCGCTAGGCTGAGGTTGCGATGAGCAGTCGGCAAGTGTATTTACAATGTTATCCATCGCCACCTCCTTTAGAGCATTGCCAAAACAATAGATATAATTGAGTTTGGGGTTATGCGAAATATCAAGGTTTTGAAGATGGTTATTTTGGCAATAAAGTACTTGTAATTGGGTAAGTGCCGAAATATTAAGTGCTATAATACTCGTGTTATTACATAGTAGCTTACCCAACTTAACATTATGGCTAACATTTAAGTTTTTAAGTGGGTTATTGTAACAATATAAGAAGGTTAGTTCGGTATTGTTCGTAAGGTTTAGTTCGGTTAGTTCGTTCCCCATGCATGCAAGCCCTCTTAACTTGACGTTTTTATCTAGTTCAATATGTTTAAGCTTATTATCCGAGCAGTTTATTGATGTAAGTAATTGGTTATTCGACACATCGAGCGAAGTAAGAAGGTTATTATAGCAATAAACTCTACCCAGAGAGGGGCAACCCGAAAGGTCGAGCGATGTAAGTTCGTTATCACCACATGTAATCTCATTTATGGGACCCAAAAGTTTTATGGTTTGGCTTGTAAGGGTATATTCCTTTAGTTCATTTAGCGCAATAGGCTCCGTTATTCCTTCGGCTACAACCTTATCCGTAGCTTTTATGAGTAAGGAAATTTTACCGCCTACACCACGATGCGTAACCATAACTATAGTAGGTGTTGAAGTTGTGGCTGTACACATTTTTTGTGTGCCAGAAGAGCAATTTTGTGCATTGAGGTGATTAACGATGGAAAGTAGGAAGAACAAACAGAAAGTACTACAAAACAATATTTTTTTACTTGCTTTAAGTAGGATTTCTCGGTATCCAAATGGAACTGTGGTAAGGAGTATTTGTTTTTTCATTGCTATTATATAATCAGTTGGTTGAAGTGCAAAAAAAGAATCAGAGCAATTAATGAGTGAACGCTAGCACAGTAGAGTTGTTATTTTTTTGCCAAGTTCACGTTGCAAAAATATAGATTCTTTTTTTTATTTAAGTGCATTATTGAGTTCTTCGTGAATAGAAAACATTTGGTATTGCCAAAAGGAATTTTACTTAGTGCTTGGTGTTTTATGTGCAGAGCTATGGGGAATAGATAGTTGTAGAGTATATAAGAACTGAGGCTATTTAAAGTGATAAGTAATTGAAAAGGACACTTGCATTTGTTGCTTTAATTGTGCTTGTTTGTTATTAATACTGGGTGGAACAGTTGCATGAGTATAAGCAAATGCTGTTGCTATTTGCCAATGTACTGTTTTATAGCTAAGCATTGCTACTAAGGCATTACCTTTTCCGTAAAATAGGGGAAGTGTTGCAGAATAGCTTATACGAGGAATGTATACATATACTCTTGTATAAAAGCTTGTGGTATTAAAGTAGCTAGCGACTACACTGCCACTGATATGTTGAGTGAGTTTTAATTTGGTGTTTAATGCTAATAGTATTGCATTTTCATCTTTAAGTGGCAGGAAGTTTTTGTATTGTAGTGTTGGCGTTACTTGTATCCATTGTGTTGGATGCCATAATGCCGAAATTTGGTAGCGTGTATTGTATTTGCTTTTCGTTGGAGAATACCCTTTACGAGTTGTTTTTAATGAGGTAGTGAGGTTTATTTGTAAGGGGTGTATAGGTGAGGTATATTTTGCTTGTAAGTTTGCATCGATACCCCATGGAGTGTTGTTCGATGTGGGGGTGCTGGGAGCTTTATTTTTAGTTACTGACTGAAAGAAATCGGAAAAAGTAGAAATTGAAATATTGTGCCAAAGCGGACTATCGTACCTAAAGCTAATACCCCACTCGTTTGTTGGTAATGTACCCCGCTGGAAAGTATTGGCAAGAGGTGCAAAAAAATTAGGGGAAAATACTCGGGCTATAGTAAGTAGTGTTCCATATGTTAGGCTTCGGTACTGAAATGTTGAAGTCGCTCCCCAGTGATTATTTCGGTCGGTAGCAACTTCTGCTTGAGCATCGAAAAAACCTGAGGGGTGACGATATTGTACATCGAATGAAAAATTGTGAGCCGAAGTAATGTATGTTGGCTCGGTTTGTGTAGTAGGAGCCTCTATTTGGCGGAGCTTATGAGGCCAATTTACCATTATGCCGTTAACCCCTAGTGTGTAACTTGGGGTTTGGTAAGCTAAACGTGTGGCAAGAAATTGCTCCGTTGCGTTATTCCTCCGTTGAAGTTCTTTTTCGGTTCGGTGAGGTGGATCATATTGTAAAGAGGTAATTACTTCGTACTCGTCTTCGTTAACAAAAAAATGGGTATCAATAGGCTTTTTTGAATAAGCAACTAGGGCTTGCCATTTTTTATTTTCAGCTAAAAATGCCACTCCACGCGAGTTGTTGGCACCTGACGAAGAAAGAGTTGCACGCAACGATGATGATGGGGGTTGCAGTGTTGATGCGTATACCCCATGCATAAAACTTTGACGAATAATAAGCCCGCTAGCGAGCGAAAGCTTATAATCGCCCATAATAACTTGTTTTACATGAGGAAGACTATTCTTTGCTTCGATAAAGAACCCGTATCTATCGAACGAAGGAATAGTTTGAGGATTGAAAATAGGTTCATAAACCCCTTTATGAGCAAGAATTCCAATTTGAAAAGAGTTGGTTGAGGCTCGACCAAGAATGAGCAGAGAGTATGGATATACCTGTGTTGAAGCTACTTTATTTTGTATATAACTTGTAGTTATGTTGGCTTCGGCTTTTAATTTGCTACGTTGTACAGTAAATGGCGGGTCGTAATATAAATATGGTTCTGCACGAGTAATGGTTTTTCTGTCCCAAGCAGGGATTTCTTTTAAGCGGGCAAGGGTAAAGGTTTCGGGGGTAACTGTTTTTCGGAAGTTAATAAATGCTTGTGCCTGAAATGGAGTAACGCCGAGTTGCAATGTAAGCTGTTGGGCAGTAATGAGCCAAATATTAAACTTTTGGTTGTTTTGTATTACTTGGCTATCGAGAAACGGTTCAATATCCTCCTCGTTAATATTGCCTTCTTGTATGAGAAAATCGATTTGTTGAGGTAATATTGATGATGTAATCGAATCGGAGTGTGCAATAAAAGAAGCGTGCCCCACAAGTGGAGGCACGGTTATAATGATAGCTATAATAAGCCAGAGTTTTTGTTTATGAAAGCTGAGCTTGAATAACCTCATTGAGTATCTTACCGTCTACTTGTCCTTTAAGCTCCTTCATAAGGGTTCCAGTAAGCCTACCAGCTTGTTTCGGGTCAGTTATTCCCAAAGTTTTAATTTTATCTTGTACAATCGAAACCAATTCTTCACGAGTTAATTGTTTGGGAAGGAATTCTTCAAGTACTTTTGCTTCGAGCCGTTCATTTTCTGCAAGGTCGTTTCTGCCATTAAGTGCATAAACTTCGGCACTTTCCTTTCGTTGTTTCAGTAGTTTTGCAATTATTTCGAGGGCTTTTTCATCCGACACTTCGCCTTGGCCACCTTTTGCTGTTTTGGCTTCGAGTAATTCTTTTTTTATTCCGCGAAGTGTTTCGAGTCGAACTTTATCGCGTGCCAACATGGCTTCTTTTATTTGATTGTCAATCTGTTCGTATATCATGGTCTTAACTTCAAGCTTTTAGAACGATATGGTAATACGGTCATCGTTATCATCGTTCGGGTTGTTGTTTTTTTGTTCTAGTTCTTCTATAATGTTCTTACTAACTCGGCTCCGCATAATCGATTGAGGTTTTTGGAATGTTTTGTCGGAGCGAATAACCTCAAGTTCGTCGTGGCGACGTAAAGCTGCGGGGGTATTATCGATAATTTTTATGATTCGTTCATCATCGAGTTCTTCATCAGCAAAAATAAAGGGGCGGGCTTGTCCTAACGAACCCAGTATTTGCCCATCCTTTGTGTCGTAATATTGGCTTAGGAGTTCGCGTTCCTGTCGTTCGCGTGCTGCACGCTCTTGTTTACTTAAGCCATCTTCATTGGTTCTTTTGCGTACCGAATCCTCGGTTGATTGCATATCGAATCCCGAGGCGAGTATTGTTACACGAACTTTGTTCCCCAACGTATCGTCGAAAGCGTGTCCAGGAATGTATTCAAAGCTTCGATCCATAGAAGCCGATAGGGCATCCAAAGGAGCCATTTCCTGTACTTTGAGTTCGTTTTCGCGACTCATATAAAAGTATACAAGTAGTCGGCTTGCTCGGTATACATCGTTACCGTTGAGCAGTGGCGAATGAACAGCACTTTCGATAGCAACTTTTAACCGATCTTCACCTTCACCTTCGCCTGTACTTATAACAGCAACACCACCATCGCGCAATGTTTTGCAAACATCGTTGGTATCGACGTTAATTTCGCCTTGCGTATAAATAAGATTCGAAACACTTCGGGTGGCATTTACAAGGGTTTGATCAGCTAGGAATAGGGCTTGAGAAAATGTTTCCTTTGGGTATAGCTCGAGTATTTTTTCGTTATTAATAATAAGTATAGCGTCAACTTCTTGGCGTAGTCTTTCTACAGCTTTGAGAGCTTTTAGAATTTTGCGCTCACCTTCGCGAAGAAAGGGAATAGTTACAATACCTACGGTAAGGAGCTTTAATTCCGATTTTGCAATTCGAGCAACCACGGGCGAAGCACCAGTTCCTGTTCCTCCACCCATACCTGCTGTAATAAAAACAATTTCGGTTTCGCCATCGTCGAGGAGTTCGCGAATATCGTTGGCACTTTCTTCCGCTGCTTTTCGTGCAACTTCGGGATCATCGCCCGCACCAAGCCCTTTTGTAGTGTTGGGCCCAAGTACAAGTTTATCGGGTATTTGTAGTTTTTGTAAGTCCTGCGCATCGGTATTCAGTGCAAGGTAACTAACATTATCAACACCTTCCTGAAACATGTGGTTAAGAGCATTACCACCACCACCACCAATGCCAACAACTTTTATAACTCGCTTTGGCCCTATTAGGCCTTCCACGTTAAGAAGATCACCATTAATGATGTCTTCCACGCTATTTATTTTATTATCGTTTTCAGAGTTCATCATTATCGTCGGAGGTTTCTTTAAACGTTTCTACCATTTGCGAAAATATTGATTTTATTTTTGTTAAGGCTGGGTTGCGGGTGCGTTTTCGAGGAGTACTCTCATCAGCATGGTTTTTGTTCTTTGCAGAGTACTCTGGCTCAATATGGCTATCGTTATCATCGAATTCATTAAACCGTTTACTCCATATTCCCTCAGCGTCCTCATCATCTGTATTTAGCAAAACTTCTTGTGTTTGCGATAGCTGGTCGTTACTATCGTTATCGTGTTGCCCTGAAGTGTAGGTTTGTGTTTTATTGGAAGAAGTGTTGTTGAACAGTGATTGCAAATCCTGAGCAATAGGCTTTACACAATCTTCATCTGCCACATAGGCTAATGCTATGGCTGTAGCCATTTCGGGTATAGACGAGAGTGGATTGTTATGGTCGATTACGGAGGAAAGCTGTGTATTGAACGTATAGTTACGGGTATAGTTTTTAAGGAGTTCGTCGAAGCGTTTTATTTTTGTTCCCCCTCCAGTAAATACAAAACCAGCGTTGATGAGATGTTCAAATTGTGACGCTTTAACTACTTCGAAAATGTTTTCAGTAATTTCTCGCATCCTCGCTGAGGTGTATCGATTAACATCAATAACACGCATCATTCGCATTTCAACACCATCAAAGCTAGGAATTTCGAATGTTTTATCGCGGTCGGCATAAGTTGTAGCACCAGCGTACTGTAATTTTATTTCCTCGGCTTGTTCCTCGGTAAGATGCAAGCTTTCGAGATCCTTAGTTACGTTCTTACCCCCAAATGGAAGGAGCCTTAAACGTCGGAATACACCATCCTGAAATATTACTACCGACGAGGTTCCCCCGCCAATGTTTACGAATACTGCTCCAAGTTGCCTTTGCGATGGCGAAAGCATAATGTTCGCTTCGCAAAGGGGGGTGGGAAGAATGCCCGCAAGTTCCATCTTAAGGCGATCTTCAACTACTGTACGAACATTATTATATACCCAATCTTTTACGGTTATGAGCGAAACATGCGCAACAAATTCGCGACAAACAATGCTTCTTGGGAATGCTTCTGTGCGACCGTCAACTTCGTAATATGGGGGGAGATAATCGATAATTACACGTCGCGGAAATGATAGTTGTTCAATTTCATCGAAAACTTTTGCAATATGTGTATCGCGAATTTCCTCACCGTTCTCGTCGAGTTCGAGACGAATCACCTCTTCTTCGCTCCTAAGGGACTGTGCTCCTAGACCAATGTAAAGTTTATTTATGGTATAATTGTCCTCGAGTTTCTGGTTGAGGCGTGCAATTATTTCAGCAATCTTTTCGGTTGTGCCATCAATATTGTACACAGCTCCATGTTTTATACAGCCTTCTGTGGGAAGACTTTCGCAAGCAATGGGGGAAACCATTCCATCTTTCAACTTATGTGCTATCATTCCTCGGATAGAACTGCTACCGAGGTCGATTACAGCATAAACATTTGCATGGCTCATATTCATTGGGTTATGTTTTCAGGGTTATTTTGGGGCAAAGGTTCTTCAATTTCTTCGTCGGGCGAAGCTATAGTAATGCTTTCAGCTGCCTTTTTACTGAGTGAAAGCAAGCGAGGTGTTGCAATAACTTCGCCAGGAACAACAAGGTTTAGTTTAGTAAAAGCATTGGGGCCAAACTTAGGTTCGGCATGGGTAAGGAACAAATCAAGGTTATTTAATTGTTGCTTGATGTTGGTCCAAGTTCGACCAATTTCTACAACATAGCCAGCTACAGCACCGCTAAGATATAAATTTTGGGAGGCATCGATATAGTAATCCGAAAAGAAGTAACCCCATTTAGGGTGATTGATAATATAGCTAATTGCTTCGAATAGCTCCTGTTGCCTTAGTTTTGCTTTTAAGTTATCCTTTGGAGAGCCGTTGTTGGGCGGATAGTTCGGAATGTTACCATACACTACGGGAAGGGGGATTGCTAAAGCATTTGCTTGGTTGGTTGAGGTAAGCTGAAATTTTCGATTAACGAAATACGACTTATTGTCAACAACTAAAACGAATAACGGAAGTTCGGTGTGAATATTTACACATAAGGTTCCATTTGACCGGAAGTATAAGTTACAACGCTCAATTAAAGCATTGCTACGGTTTATTTGCTGTTCGATATGGTGTAGATTAAACCCCGTAATAGATTTTTTTAGTGGGATTGAATCGATGGCATTAATTTCGGCAATAACTTGTTCTGCTGTTAGCAACGAGCAACTCTTTTCACTTCCCTCAATATTTACTTCCACCTCTTGGCATAGGGGGGCTTTCTCTTTCAATGGAAAAAGGAGATTTACCCAAAAGAGGTAAACTACAAGTAAAAAGGCGAGAGTAACAAAGAGTAGTTTTTTATTCATCGGAAAGGCTTTTCAAGGCTTGTTGCAAAGGTAATACGATTCGGTCGATATTACCAGCTCCTAATGTTACTATAATTCTCGGTAAAGTTGTTGGGTAATGCTCAATAAAGTTTACTACCTCATCTCTTTCTATTAGGAACTTATTTTTCTGTGGTAGTTCTCGTAAAATTAAATCGCTTGTAATACCTTCAATAGGCTCTTCGCGAGCAGGATAAATTGGTAATAAAATAACGTCATTTAATTCGGCAAGAGCAGAAGCAAACTGATGATAGAAATCGCGAGTTCGACTGTATAGGTGGGGTTGAAATATACCCAAAATCGCATCGTTGGGGTATAGTTCTCGTAACGAGGAAATGGATGCGACTAACTCCTCGGGATGGTGAGCGTAATCATCGATATAAATGTGGTTTTTATTTGAAAATATTACTTCGAAGCGACGTTTTACTCCTTTGAAAGAAGCCAAGCTTTTGCGAATTTGCTCTTCGCTACTCCCAGCAATAAGGGCAGCTGCAATTGCAGCTGTGGCGTTCTCGATATTTATGGCAAATGGGGTGTGTAATAGGAGTTGCTTAAAATGTAACCCTTTACGAGGGAAGTGCCAATCGAAACGAATACCCTCGCATGTATACTCGACATTATCGCTATAAACATCAGCAGGTTTTTCGCCTTTCCACGGTGAACTGTAGCTAATGTTACAAATATGCTGAGGTATTTGGTTCGGGGTAAAACTATCTTTTTTATAGATTAGTGTTCCCCCTCGAACGATTTGGTTTATAAACGAAGTGAATCCCTCTTTATAAGCATCGGTCGAACCGTATATATCGAGATGATCGGGCGACGTTGCTGTTACAATAGCTAGGTATGGGTGTAACCAAAGAAAACTACGGTCGTATTCATCAGCTTCGGCTACAATATTTTCCGAGTTTGGCGAAAGTAATACATTGCTGTTGATGTTGCTACTTATTCCGCCCAAAAAAGCGGAGGTGGAAACACTTTCGTGAAGTAAGTGTGTAAGCAACGACGAGGTGGTAGTTTTGCCGTGAGTACCTGCAACCGCAAAAAGTTTTTTGCCTTCAACAGCATGGCCAAGGGCTTCGGCACGCTTTACCATGTGGAAGCCAGCACTTCTAAAGGCTACCATTTCACCTAAACTATTAGGTACTGCAGGGGTAAAAACTATTAACGAATCTTTGGGTGTTAACCCCTTAGTGGCCTCTAATCCTAAGTCGGTATAGTGTACTTCAATCCCCTCATCTTCAAGTTGGTGTGTTAGTGAACTGGGGGTTAAGTCGTAGCCTTTTACAGTCGGAACCCCTATTGCTTTAAAGTATCGGGCAAGTGCACTCATTCCAATTCCTCCAATACCCAAAAAATACACCGCTTTTAGTGATGAACCGTTGCTCATAATTACTTCTCCTTTAGTAAGCCTGAAATAATATCTATAATATGATCAGCAGAGTTGGGTAGGTGCATCGAATGGGCATTGTTGCCTAGTTCGGAAAGCTTTGTTTTATTGGTGACAAGGGCAATTGCAGCATCTACTAAACACGTTCGAGCATTTGCGTCGACTATCATTTCGGCTGCATTTTTGTTTACCAATGCTTGTGCATTATGGGTTTGATGATCCTCAGCAACATTTGGCGAAGGTACTAATATGGTAGGTTGCCCCAAGCACTGAATTTCGCTTATTGTCGAAGCTCCAGCTCGTGATATAAGTAAATCGGCACAACTATAGGCACTTGCCATGTCATCGATAAATGGAACAATAATAATATGTTCCCTAAGGTTTGTAGGGAGTTGTTCGCTCGCTATTTGTGCTTTTTTTTGATAACTCTTGCCTGTTTGCCATATTAATGTTATGCCAGCTTCGGCAATCTTTTTCAACCCATCGGCTAAGCTTTCGTTAATAGTAAGTGCTCCTAAACTACCACCAACCGAAACAACCGTTGGGCGCATTACGTCAGTAACACCAAATCGTTCCAATGCTTCACTCCGAATCGGTAAGGGAAGCTTCTCGATATTCTCGCGTATCGGGTTACCAGTAAGAACTATTTTATTAGCAGGGAAAAAGCGATCCATACCTTGGTACGCAACGCAAACTGCGTTGGCCTTGGTTGCAAGTCGTTTATTGGCTACCCCAGCATAACTATTCTGTTCCTGAATAAGGGTGGGTATACCCATATTTTGAGCTGTTAAAACCGTTGGAGCCGATACGTATCCCCCTACGCCTATTACAACATCGGGTTCAAAGTCTTGTATGTAACGTTTTGCGAGCTTTATTCCTTTAATGAACTTTATAATAACCCCAATATTGCGTAGGAGGTTTTTCCTATCTAACCCACTTATGGGAATGGCTTTTATGGGGTATCCTGCTTGGGGTACACGTTCCATTTCCATTCTTCCTTCGGCACCTACAAAAAGTATTTCGCAGTTGTTAAACCGACGCTTTAGGGCATCGGCAATAGCAATGGCTGGGAATATGTGACCACCAGTACCACCGCCAGTTATCATAAATCGTGGCATAGCAGGTAAAATGCTAACAATTAAAGGTTTTGTGTTAGGGGTATATCGGTTGTTGTAGCGGGAGGGATTATTTCGGCATTGGCTACTATGTTATCGCGTTCTTCCTTTATAGCAGTCGATACCGCTATAGTTACACCAAACGAAAATGCCGATAGTAGGTATGAGCTTCCTCCCATACTTATTAAGGGTAATGTTTGCCCCATTAAAGGGATAAGATCGCTGGCAACGCCCATATTAAGTAGTGCTTGGAAAACATAAAGCAAACCCATACCATACAGTATTAATCGTTGTTGTTTTCGGGGTGCTTTTTTGCCCCAAGCCCCAAGTCGGAAAAAGAAAAAAAGGTAAAATAAGGGAACCGCTATGGCTCCTAGGGGGCCAAGTTCCTCTATTATTATGGCGTAAATAAAGTCATTGTGAGCTTCGGGAAGGAAGTCGCGCGAGAGGCTATTCCCAGGAAGCACGCCTAAAGGCGAAACCGCTCCACGCGAAATGGCTATCTGTGCATGCTTGCGCTGATAGTTTACGCCATCATCGATAATATAGTACGCCGAGTCGCGTTCAGCTTTACTCATAGCGTTATATACACTATCGGGTACACCTAAGCTATTGCTGAATATTCGGCTATGCCATGTTGCTGCTCTACCAAATTTGTTTAAGGCACTTTGCGGAAGTGTAACTAACAGAATGGCACCTAAAAGCCCTATACCAGCAAACGCTAGTGTCAGCCGATTAAAATATTTTTTCACTGGGTTACTTACAAAGCAAATAAGCCATGCAATAGCAAATAGAATTATGGCTGTGGAACCCGATTCGAACATAATTATTGCTGCGGGGATACCTGTTAATACCCAAAAGAGTATAAAAGCCTGTTTTCCACTAAGCTTATGCCTAGCACCAAAAAAGAAGGCAGCTAAAAACACTATAGTTGGCTTAAGTATTTCGGAGGGTTGAATACTTATACCTAAAAGGTTAAACGAGCGTTGAGCATTGTTGGCTTCTACACCAAATGCCATAGTCGCCACCAGAGCTAATATGGCTATAAGGTATAGTATAAACGTTAGGCTTTGAATCCCTTTCCACGAAAAGTGCGATACCGTAATTGCAATAATTGTAGCGAGTGCAACAATTAATATATGTTTTATTATAGGTCCTGAAATGTTTCCCCC
>JASBZJ010000011.1 GCA_029983495.1 Porphyromonas sp. | reverse complement strand
GTTCAAACATACTGCCAGCAGTAAGTATTATGGTCGCATAAAAACCAAACCAAAAGCCACCAGGCAAACTTCCGCCAACACTTTTCATCTGCATATCGAGGTTCATCAAATAAGCAGGAGCCTGTATCAGTAGTACAATAACAGTTAGGTAGCGTGTCCATTGGTTAATTTTCCTACGACCACTTTCTCCCTCGCGTTGCAACTTTTGCATGCTAGGGATAATTATAGCAGCTAACTGCATCACAATACTTGCTGAAATGTAGGGCATGATACCCAAGGCAAAGATTGATGCATTGGAAAAAGCCCCCCCCGAAAACATGTCAAGCAAAGCCATAAGCCCTTCGCTGGTTTGCTGCTTAAGACCTGTAAGTACATTTGGGTTAATACCAGGGAGCACAACAAATGAACCAAACCGATAAATAACCACAAAAAGGAGAGTGATAAGGAGCTTTTCGCGAAGATCCTTTATTTTCCAAATATTCTTGATTGTTTCTACGAACCTCATAATGCCATCTTTATGCTTTTACGACAGTACCTCCCGCCGCAACTATTAACTCTTCTGCTTTCTTAGAGAAGGCATCAGCCTCAACGCTAAGAGCCTTTGAAAGGCTACCCTTCGAAAGAATTTTTATTTTATCGTTTTTGCGAGCATAGCCAGCGGAAACAATATCATCCTTACCAATAGCACTCAGCTGCTTTTGGTTAGCAATAAGTTCAAGAACTTCGATATTGATAGGACGATAATTTACTCGATTGATATTTTTGAACCCGAATTTAGGGAGACGTCGTTGCATAGGCATCTGACCACCCTCGAATCCTCTTTTCTGCGAGTATCCAGAGCGTGACTTTTGCCCTTTATGCCCACGTGTAGAAGTGCCCCCTAAGCCTGAGCCAGGACCACGACCAATACGTTTGCGGGTTTTTGTAGATCCCTCAGCGGGTTTTAAGGTTGATAAATTCATTACTAAATATGCTTGAAGTTACTACAAATCAGTTACTCCTTAACAACTTCAACGAGGTGATGAACCTTTTGGATCATCCCACGAATTTGCGGAGTATCATTGTGCTCTACTTGTTGATTAATACGGTGCAATCCCAGAGCATCAAGGGTCGCTTTCTGATCTTTTGGGGCTCTAATGCGACTGCGCACCTGTTTTACAATTATAGTAGCCATTACTGTTCTTAAAAATCTGTCTACTCTATATTATAATTAGCCTTTAAAGACCTTTTCCACCGAAATACCTCGTGCATTTGCAATAGTAAGAGGATCGCGGAGTTCAGAGAGGGCCTTAATAGTAGCTTTCACTAAGCTATGAGGATTCGACGAACCGTGGCTTTTAGCCAATACATCGGTTACACCTGCACTTTCGAGTACAGCACGCATAGCACCACCAGCAACAACACCAGTACCTTGCGATGCGGGTTTAATAATAATACGGCTACCTCCGAAGGAGCTTACTTGTGTATGAGGAATTGTGCCATTATGAACGGCAACGCTTATTAAGTTCTTCTTTGCAGCTTCAACTCCTTTAGCAATTGCAGCGCTAACTTCTCCAGCCTTTCCAAGTCCATATCCAACAATACCATCTTGGTTACCAACTACAACAATTGCAGCAAAGGTAAAGGTTCGTCCCCCTTTAGTCACCTTAGTTACGCGGTTAAGGGCAACAAGGCGATCGGTAAGCTCTAGATCGTTTGTCGAGGTTACTCTATTTAATGCTACAGCCATCGTTCTTTAAAATTTAAGTCCTGCTTTACGAGCTGCTTCAGCAAGCTCTTTAACTCTACCATGATAAAGGTAACCATTACGGTCGAAAACAACCTGACTGATTCCAGCTTCGATAGCACGACGTGCTATTTCTTCTCCAACTTTTGCAGCTTGTTCAACTTTTGGCAATTTATCTAATTGTTTCAACGAAGAGGCACTTGCAACTGTGCTACCCTTGCTATCATCAATAACCTGCGCGTAAATTTGCTTATTACTGCGGAACACTGTTAAGCGAGGGCGTTCAGTTGTACCTCTAACCTTTCCACGAACAGCAGCTTTAATGCGAAGTCTTCTAAAATCTTTCTTGTTCATAATAAATGATAGTACTCCTTAATTATTTAGCTGCAGTTTTACCCGATTTACGACGAATAACCTCGCCTTCAAACTTAACCCCTTTCCCCTTATATGGTTCAGGTTTACGGAATGAACGAATCTTTGCACAAACCTGTCCGAGGAGTTGCTTATCGCTACTTTCGAGCATGATAAGAGGATTCTTATTTCTTTCACTCTTCGTCTCAACTTTTATTTCCTGAGGAAGAAGGAGGTATATTGGGTGAGTATGCCCTAACCATAGTTCGAGCAACTGCCCTTTATTACTTGCGCGATAACCTACACCAACCAACTCAAGGGTAGATTTATATCCTTCAGATACGCCATGAACCATATTCGCAATAAGCGAACGATACAAGCCGTGAAGGCTATTTTCTTCCTTACCTTCCTGAGTAGGTGCAAGCTTTACTTCACCATCTTCAATTGATAAAGCAATGCGAGGATCAACATATTGGGTGAGTGTGCCTTTAGTCCCTTTAACAGAAACTATATTATCCTTAACCGACACCTCAACGCCTTTGGGAACTGCAATGGGCAATTTTCCTATTCTAGACATAATATTCTTCGCAGTTAAAGGATTAATATACGTAACACAAAACTTCACCACCAACCTTCATTTCGCGAGCTTCTTTATCACTCATAACGCCACGCGAAGTACTGAGGATAGCAATACCTAGGCCATTAAGCACACGAGGGATATCTTTGTAACCTGCATACTTTCTTAGACCTGGGCGAGAAACACGTTGCAATTTTCTAATAGCATTAGACTTGGTTTGCAAATCGTATTTAAGGGCAATTTTAATAATGCTACGGTGTTCATCAAGGTCGACAAACTTGTAATTCAAGATGTAACCCTTGTCAAAAAGCACCTTCGTAATTTCTTGTTTAATTTTCGACGAAGGGATCTCGACAACACGATGACCCGCACTGATTGCATTGCGCAATCTTGTCAGATAATCTGCAATTGGATCTGTCATTTTTATTACTAATTAAATTGATCTAGCCGTAGAGGAAGTATTTCGCTTTCTACCAATAAGCTATACTACTGGTGAACATTCAAGCGAATGCGATAAAGTTTACTACGAAGCCTTACAGAGCACTTAGAAAATCCTCTACCACCAGACAATATTTAACACGTTACTTTTAGAGATTAACTAGCAAAGGAAAGAAAATAATTACCAGCTAGCCTTTTTAACGCCAGGTATAAGACCTTTAGAAGCCATTTCACGGAATTGAATACGTGAAATTCCGAACTGGCGCATATATCCCTTAGGGCGCCCCGTCATACTGCAACGGTTATGCAAACGAACGGGAGAAGCATTTTTAGGTATCTTCTGAAGTTCGCGATAAGCTTCCTCATCACCTTGGGCTTTGAGGCGACGACGCTTTTCAGCGTACTTAGCAACCATTTTCTGGCGCTTTACCTCACGAGCCTTCATCGATTCTTTAGCCATAAATATATCTTACTTAGCTACGTTTTTAAAAGGTAGACCAAACTCTTTGAGGAGTTGAAAACCTTCCTCGTCAGTTTTGGCTGTGGTTACAAAGGTAATATTCATTCCCAATATTTTCGATATTGAATCGATATTAATTTCGGGGAAAATAATTTGTTCGTCAACTCCTAAGGTATAGTTTCCACGTCCGTCAAGCTTGCTATTGATACCCTTGAAGTCGCGTATACGAGGTAGAACTACACGAACTAAACGTTCTAGAAATTCATACATCTTATCGTGACGAAGCGTAACCATAACACCAATAGGCATTTTTTTACGGAGCTTAAAGTTACTGATATCCTTCTTTGAGTAGGTTACAACAGCCTTTTGTCCCGTAATTGCGGTTAGTTCCTCAACAGCAACATCAATAATTTTCTTATCAGCGGTACTGTGTCGACCAAGACCTTGATTGATAACAATCTTTTCGAGCTTAGGAACCTGCATAACACTCTTATAGCTAAAGTGTTCCTTTAATGCAGGCATAATACGCTCCTTATAATCTTTTCTTAGTGTAGGGATGTAATCTGCCATATACTTACTTTATCTCCTCTCCGCTAGATTTACTATACCTAACCAATTTTCCATTGTTATTAAGCTTACGTCCAATACGAACGCCCTTACCTGTCTTAGGATCTACAACGTTAAGGTTAGAAACATGTATGGGGGCTTCTTTTTCAATAATTCCCCCTTGAGGATACTGCGCATTAGGCTTGGTATGCTTTTTACGCAAGTTTAGTCCTTCCACAATGGCTTTTCCTTTATCGGGCATAACTTTCAGTACTCTACCCGAGCGACCGCGACTTTCACCACTGTTTACCATCACTGTGTCGCCTTTTTTAATATGCAACTTTGTCATTTTACTTGTTGTGGGTATTACTAAAAGGTTAAAGCACTTCTGGAGCTAGCGACACAACTTTCATATTTGCTTGGCGTAATTCGCGAGCAACAGGGCCGAAAATACGGGTACCACGAAGATCCCCCGATGCCGTTAATAGCACACAAGCGTTATCGCCAAAACGGATGTACGAGCCATCGGCACGGCGAATAGCTTTCTTTGTACGTACAATAAGAGCTTTAGCTACAGTACCTTTCTTCATGTCGCTCGAGGGTGAAACGCTCTTTACTGTAACAACAATTACATCACCAACACTAGCATACCTCCTACGAGTACCGCCAAGTACTCGAATACAAAGTACTTCCTTTGCACCGCTATTGTCGGCAACGTTAAGTCTCGATTCTTGCTGTATCATTATCTTACTTAGCTCTTTCTATTATTTCGACCAATCTCCAACGCTTCATACGGCTCAAAGGGCGAGTTTCCATAATACGAACCTTGTCGCCTTCGTTGCATTCATTCTTTTCGTCATGAGCGTAGAACTTCTTTGAACGCTTAATAAACTTACCATAAATGGGGTGTTTTTCCTTGCGGGTTATTTTCACCGTTATGGTTTTATCCATCTTATCGCTCGATACAAGGCCAATACGCTCTTTTCTGTGGTTTCTTACTTGCATTACTTACAACAGTTCAAAAGAGGTTGATCATTAATTATTATCGTTGGCTTCCGCTTCACGTGCCTTAAGCTCAGTCTTTAAACGAGCAATAGCACGGCGTTGATCGCGAAGCGAAGAGGGCTGAGCGAGTGGCGACACAGCATGAGCTATACGATTTTCGATATAACTACGCTTGTCGGCTGCGAGCCTTTCCTTAAGTTCGCTCGTTGTTAGTTCACGTATTTCTGAAATCTTCATCCCAAAATTACTCCTTTCTTTTTAACTAAAGGGTTTGATTTTTAATATCGAAGTCACGACGAACTACGAAACGAGTTGTAACAGGAAGTTTTTGGGCGGCTAAACGAAGTGCTTCTTTAGCAACATCGTAGGGAACCCCCTCAACCTCGAATAAAATTCTTCCGGGAGTTACAGGGGCTACAAAGCCCTCAGGGTTACCTTTACCTTTACCCATACGCACTTCGGCTGGTTTTTTTGTAATAGGTTTATCAGGGAAGATACGAACCCATACCTGACCTTGGCGTTGCATATAACGAGTAACGGCAATACGCGCTGCCTCGATTTGGCTACCTGTAATCCATTTGCTTTGTAGGGCTTTAATTCCAAAAGAGCCAAAGGCAAGGGAGTTACCACGTTGAGCATTTCCCTTCATACGACCCTTTTGTTGCCTTCTATATTTAGTTCTTTTTGGTTGCAACATAACAAACTTACGTTCTTTCTAGGTGAATTTAGTTCGTCGATAGGTTTACGCTTGCCGACGATTACCACCACGGCGATTACCTCCGCGACGATTACCACGACGATCATTACGCTCACTGCCATCGCGACGACCACCACGGCGATCGTTAGGTTTCGACTGACGGAAGTTAGGCGTTAAATCACGTTTTTCGTAAACATCGCCACGCATAATCCAAACTTTTACGCCAATGAGGCCAACCTTTGTATAAGCTTCGTCTTGTGCGTAATCGATATCCGCACGAAGTGTGTGAAGAGGCGTACGCCCTTCCTTGAACATCTCGCTTCGTGCCATTTCGGCATTATTTAAACGACCAGAGAGGTGAATTTTTACGCCTTCAGCACCACTGCGCATAACGGAACCTATTGCCATGCGAACAGCACGACGATAAGCGATGTTGCCTTCGATCTGACGAGCAACATTTGCAGCTACTAGAGAGGCCTCCAAATCTGGTTTTCGAACCTCGTGGATATACACCTGTACCTCCTTACCCGTTAATTTTTTCAGCTCTTCCTTAAGCTTATCAACCTCAGTACCACCCTTGCCGATAATAATACCGGGGCGAGCGGCACAAATAGTTGCTGTAACAAGCTTTAGAGCTCGTTCGATTATAATATGTGATATACCAGCCTTGGCATGACGTGCCATAAGATACTTGCGTATCTGCATATCCTCCAAAAGAGTAGGACCATAGTTTTTACCACCATACCAGTTGGAATCCCAACCACGGATATACCCAAGTCGATTGCTGATCGGATTTACTTTTTGTCCCATTCTCTTATTTACTATTTAAAGTATTTACTAGTATAGTCACATGATTACTACGCTTACGAATACGATAACCACGTCCCTGAGGAGCTGGGCGTAAACGCTTAAGTGTAGGACCTTCATCAACAAAAACTCTCTTTACATAGAGTTCACCTTCGCCAGCTTGACGACCATTTACTTGTTCCCAGTTAGCAATAGCACTACGAAGAAGCTTTTCTACACGTCGACCACTTGCTAGGCGAGGAGAGAAATGGAGTACAGCTAATGCCCGTTCTACCTCCATTCCCCGAATATTGTCAACAACGAGGCGCATTTTACGAGGAGGAGTTGGAATACCGCGAAGTACAGCCTTACCAGCGAGTAATCCTTCATCAACCTCAACCACGTCGAGCTCTTTATCGTTTATATTTTCACTCATTTTCTTTCGATGCGTCATCTAAAATGGTTCAACTTTAGCAACTACGACATTAACGGTTGCCAGAGTGTCCTCGGAAGGTACGAGTGAGGGCGAATTCGCCAAGCTTGTGACCTACCATATTTTCAGTAATGTACACAGGAATAAACTTATTACCATTATGTACAGCAATTGTATGCCCCACGAAATCGGGAGAAATCATCGAAGCGCGCGACCACGTCTTAATAACAGACTTTTTGCCACTTTCGTTCATTGCGAGAATCTTCTTCTCCAGTTTCACGTTAATGTAGGGACCTTTTTTTAAGGAACGACTCATAACTTACTTCGACTAATTACTTTTTCTTTCTCCCTTCAATGATATATTTCGAAGAATGCTTTTTAGGAGCACGTGTTTTAAGCCCCTTAGCATACAAGCCCTTGCGGCTACGAGGGTGACCTCCCGATGCACGGCCTTCACCACCACCCATTGGGTGATCAACCGGGTTCATAACAACACCACGGTTGTGAGGGCGACGACCTAACCAGCGCGAACGACCAGCTTTACCACTACGCTGTAGCGAATGGTCGCTATTGCCAACAGTACCAACAGTTGCTTTACATTCTGAAAGCACACGACGGCTCTCGCCACTTGGCATACGTAAAACTACATATTTATCCTCGCGAGCTACTAACTGAGCAAAAGTTCCTGCCGAACGTGCAAATTTTGCACCCTGACCAGGTCGAAGTTCTACGTTATGAACGAGAGTACCTACAGGTATCATAGACAAAGGAAGCGCATTGCCAATTTCGGGGGCTACATCCTTCCCTGAAATAACCTGCTGGCCTACGGCTAAACCATCAGGAGCGATAATATACGATTTTGCTCCATCTGCATAGTAAATTAAAGCAATACGACTCGACCTATTAGGGTCGTACTCAATACTTTTCACGGTAGCAGGAATGTTTTCCTTGGTGCGCTTAAAGTCAATTAAACGGTACTTTTTCTTATGACCGCCACCAATATAGCGCATGGTCATTTTACCGGTATTGTTGCGCCCCCCAGTTTTTCGTTTACCTACTACGAGGGATTTTTCCGGTGTAGAAGCCGTAAGGTCCTTAAAGTCACCGATAATCTTATGTCTCTGCCCTGGGGTTGTGGGCTTGAGTTTTCTAATTCCCATTTTTTATGTTCGGTTAAATATGGCTATAGAAGTCGATTGTTTCACCTTCGCGGAGTGTTACAATAGCCTTTTTGTAGAGGGATTTACGCCCTGATATAAGACCATGACGCGTCCAACGATTATGAATCTTCGGGGTAATGTTTATAGTATTTACACTAATAACATTTACACCATACAATTCTTCTATCGCTTGCTTAATCTGAATTTTATTGGCTTTTGGAGAAACTTGAAAAGCGTAACGTTGGGGATTTTTTTCCGTAATAGCTGCCATCTTCTCCGAAATTATAGGCTTGATGATAATGTCAATCATGGTGATGCTAAATTACGCTTTAAAAGATTCGTTTATTTCGTTAACAACGTCTTCAGTAAGAATCAGACGCTGAGCATCGAGTAGCTGATACGTATTTAACTTACGCGCTTCGAGCAAAGAGTGGCGTTGCAAGTTGCGTGCAGATAAGCGAACGTTATACGAAATTTCGGGGAACACAAAAAGTGTTTTATTATCTGCAACACCTAGTTTTTGTGCAACATCAATAAAACTCTTTGTTTTTGGTGTATCGAAATCGAAATTTTCAACTACAACAATTTCGTTATTTTTTGCTTTGTATGCTAATGCGGAACGACGAGCTAAGCGAACAAGTTTTTTATTCAACTTAAAGCTATAGTTTCGTGGACGAGGACCAAAAACGCGTCCCCCACCTTTTAGAAGAGGCGAATTTATATCCCCACGACGAGCACCTCCCGTACCTTTTTGACGGAACAACTTGCGAGTTGAACCTATTTTTTCGCTTCTTTCCTTGCTTTTATGTGTACCCTGGCGCTGATTTGCCATGTACTGACGTACTGCAAGATAGATAGCATGATCATTTGGTTCAATACCAAAAACATCATCACTCAAGGTTACCTTACGGCCCGTATCTTCGCCTTTTATATTATATACCGATATTTCCATATTAAATTTCTACAGCTAAGATTGAACCTTTGGCACCTGGAACACTACCTTTAACTACAAGTACGTTGTGTTCGGGCATTACTTTAATTACTTCCAAGTTTTGAACTGTTACACGGTGGTTTCCAGTTTGACCAGCCATTCGAAGTCCTTTGAAAACTTTTGCAGGGTATGAACATGCACCAATTGAGCCTGGCGCACGTAAACGGTTATGCTGACCGTGTGTGCTTTCGCCTACACCGCCAAATCCATGGCGCTTCATTACACCCTGGAAACCTTTCCCTTTCGAAGTACCAATTACATCTACATAGTGAACATCATTAAAGATATCCACCCCGATAGTATCTCCGGGTTTATAGGTCGATTCGTCGAACCCTTTGAACTCGGCCAAGTGACGCTTGAATGTAGTTACTCCTGCCTTTTTAAAGTGCCCTTGAAGTGGTTTATTAACATGCTTTTCCTTGACGTCTTCAAAGCCAAGTTGTAGCGCACTGTAACCATCTTTCTCGGCAGTTTTCACTTGAGTAACAACACAAGGCCCTAATTCGATAACAGTGCATGGGAGGTTTACCCCATCGGCACTGAAAACGGAAGTCATTCCGATTTTTTTTCCTAATAATCCTGGCATTTCTTGTTGTTCGCTAATTAAATTACGCTTTGTTGATTGTGAATCGTATAAGCTATGCGTACTCTTAAAGCTTTATATTAACATCCACACCACTTGCCAATTCTAACTTCGTAAGAGCATCAATGGTTTGGCGAGAAGCATTATGAATGTCGATTAGACGCTTGTAAGACGAAAGCTCGAATTGTTCACGACTTTTCTTATTAACAAAAGTAGAACGGTTAACCGTAAAGATTTGCTTTTGGGTTGGAAGGGGAATAGGGCCACTTACTATTGCACCCGTAGCCTTAATTGCCTTTACAATTTTTTCCGCCGACTTGTCGAGAAGCATATGGTCGTAGCTCTTTAGCTTGATTCTAATCTTCTGACTCATTATAGTATTATACTCTAAGGTTACTTTATTTATTTGATTAGGTCATCACGCCCACCCACTTCTTTCAGTACTTCACGAGCAATTGAAGCAGATACGGGAGCATAGTGTGACATTGACATGGTGCTTGTTGCACGACCACTAGTTATAGTACGAAGTGCTGTAACATACCCAAAAGTTTCGCTGAGAGGAACTTCGCCCTTTACGATACGCGCTCCTGTAGGACTTGAATCCATAGACTGGATAGTACCACGTCGTTTATTAAGGTCGCCAATAACATCACCCATATTCTCTTCAGGTGTAACAACCTCAATTTTCATGATAGGCTCAAGCAAGCTAGGACCAGCTTGTTCTGCAGCTTTTTTAAAGGCCTGCATAGCTACAACTTCAAACGAAAGTTGGTCACTATCCACTGGGTGATATGAACCATCCAAAAGGGTAACTTTTAGTTTGGTTAATGGGTAACCAGCAAGTACACCCGTAGTCATAGCCTTTTCGAAACCCTTTTGAACTGAGGGAATATATTCACGTGGAACGTTACCGCCTTTAACTTCGTCTACAAACTGAAGTGTTCCTTCAAAGTCATCGTCAGCAGGTTCAACACGAACAATAATATCAGCAAATTTACCTCTACCCCCAGTTTGCTTCTTATAAACCTCACGAAGTTCAACGGGCTTAGATATAGCTTCCTTATAAGCAACCTGCGGTTTGCCCTGTTTACACTCAACCTTGAATTCACGTTTCAAGCGGTCGATAATAATTTCGAGGTGAAGCTCACCCATACCGCTAATTACAGTTTGCCCCGTTTCCTGGTTTGTATTAACTTGGAATGTAGGATCCTCTTCTGCAAGCTTAGCAAGACCAACTCCCAGTTTATCGAGGTCTTTCTGCGAGTTTGGTTCAACTGCAACACCAATCACGGGATCAGGGAAGTCCATGGACTCTAAAACAATAGGAGCCTTTTCGTCGCAAATGGTATCTCCCGTACGAATATCTTTAAAACCAATACCAGCACAAATATCACCGCAATAAATTTCATCCATAGGATTCTGGTGATTACTATGCATTTGGAATAGGCGCGAAATACGTTCTTTTTTACCACTTCGACTATTGTATACATATGTTCCAGCATCAAGCTTGCCACTGTATACACGAATAAAACAAAGACGACCTACGAAAGGATCGGTTGCAATTTTAAAAACTAAAGCACACAAAGGTTCATCAGGAGATGTTTTACGTTGAATGATCTTTTCAGGTTCGTCAACATCATAACCTTCCACATAGGGAGTATCTACAGGGCTTGGTAAATATGCACAAACCGCATCGAGCAAAGGTTGAACGCCTTTATTTTTAAATGAACTTCCGCAAAGCATAGGGAAGAGTTCCATTTTAAGCGTTCCCCTGCGAAGTGCAGCATGAATTTCAGCCTCGGTAATCGAATCTGGATCCGAGAAGTATTTATCCATAAGAGCATCATCCTGCTCTGCACACTTCTCAAGCATTTTATCGCGCCACTCATTAGCCTCATCTACCAGTTCTGCAGGTATATCTGTTATGGCATAGTTTGTTCCTGTTTCGTCGCTTTCATCCCAAATTAGGGCTTTCATACGAATGAGGTCAACCATACCACGGAACGACTCCTCAGCACCAATCGGGATTTGAATAGGCACACCATCCACGCCAAGAATTTCCTTCATTTGGCGATGAACGTTAAAGAAGTTTGCGCCACTTCGATCCATCTTATTTACATAAGCAATTCGAGGTACTTTATACTTATCTGCTTGGCGCCAAACGGTTTCACTTTGAGGTTGAACACCTTCAACAGAACTATATGTGGCTACTGCCCCATCAAGAATACGCAGGGAACGTTCAACTTCAACTGTAAAGTCGACGTGCCCTGGGGTATCGATGAGGTTTATTTTATATTTATTATCGTTATAGGTCCAAAAAGAGGTTGTGGCAGCCGATGTAATGGTGATACCACGTTCCTTTTCTTGCTCCATCCAGTCCATCGTTGCTGCACCATCATGTACTTCGCCTATCTTATAAGAAAGACCCGTATAAAAGAGGATGCGTTCAGATGTTGTGGTTTTGCCGGCATCAATATGAGCCATGATACCGATATTTCGCGTATAATGTAAGTCCCTTTTTTCAGCCATAAATTATATCCTTTTTCGCCGTGATATTCATCTTTAGAATCTAAAGTGAGCAAATGCACGGTTAGCTTCAGCCATGCGGTGCATATCTTCTTTTCGTTTAAAGGCACCTCCTTGATTATTATAGGCATCAAGAATTTCTGCAGCAAGCTTATCGGCCATTGTTTTTCCGCCACGTTTACGAGCGAACAGAATAAGATTTTTCATCGAAATAGATTCTTTTCGATCGGGGCGAATTTCGGTGGGGACTTGAAATGTAGCACCACCAATACGACGCGATTTAACTTCTACCTGAGGTGTAATATTATCGAGAGCAGCTTTCCAAATCTCTAAAGCCGATTTTTCTTCCTCTGCCATCTTTGCTTTAACGATATCAAGGGCCTCATAGAATATGGCGAAAGCGATGTTCTTCTTACCATCGTACATCAGGTGATTTACAAACTTCGTAACCTGACGGTCGCCGAATATTGGGTCAGGCAACACCTGACGCTTCTTAGGCTTAGTCTTTCTCATTACTTAAGATAGATTTCTTTCTATTATTAATGCGGTTGTTTCTGAAAAACCCCTTACCCCCCCCCAAGAGCACATCACATCTTTTGCAACAGCAAGGGGATTAAGTTTTTCATCTTCAACGCTCCCGCCGGAGCATTTACTCAACACTTATATTTAATATAAGGTATGAGCCTTCCTATTAGCAAGAGAGCTACACTTGGATTCTCTCGCAGAAAGAGGGGCAAGTTACGTTACACACAACTTACCACTAACAAGGCATAATGTCCCTATAAGCAGGAACACAAACAAACTTCGAATTTACTTTTTATCCTTAGGGCGTTTTGCACCATATTTCGAACGGCGTTGCATACGACCACTAACACTTGCCGTATCAAGTGCCCCACGAACGATATGATAACGCACACCTGGAAGATCCTTAACACGACCGCCACGAACAAGAACAATACTGTGCTCTTGAAGGTTATGCCCCTCGCCAGGAATGTAAGCATTCACTTCCTTCCCATTAGTCAACCTAACGCGCGCAACTTTACGCATTGCCGAGTTTGGCTTTTTAGGAGTAGTAGTGTAAACACGAACACAAACACCACGACGTTGTGGACAACTTGCCAAAGCGGGCGATTTCCCTTTTTCTTCGAAGGTCTGTCTTCCTTTTCGGACTAACTGTTGAATTGTAGGCATTCTATTTTACAAGTCTTTATTTCATTTGCCACCCGAAGTTCCTCCCTTACTTTCTATAATATGAGAAACAAACAAGAAGCGATTAACCATCGTAACAATGCTCACAAAAAGAAAAGAGAGACACAACGGATTACAAACACAACGCATTCCATCTTTGCAAAAGAACAACTTTGCCTAATACAAAATCCATCCTCTTCTCTCAGAGCCACTTACTATATTTGTGCTATAAGCAACACGACAAAGGTACAAAAATATTTTGAATCTAAACCCTAAGTTCTCTTTTTCTTATGGCAATACATTCTCGGTATAAGTGTAACCGAGAATATCATGTGCGTATTATACATAGAGACCTTTACCCAGCAACAAGTATCCTTCTTTATCAAAATAAATAGACGGCACAACGACAATCCTTTGTTGTATCACCATTGACGGAGGGATGCGATGATAGCTACAGGAGAAGCGAGGGGAAGCAGTATATCCGCAAGGCAAGACAGAGGTAGAGAGTTTGACACCCCCTGCATCCGATAGCGCGGAGCAGATACTTTCGCTTTACACAAAGGGAAAAAGCAAGGAAGACTACAAGATACTTCCCGATACAATAAGCAAAGACAAACAGATTGCCAGCATTAAAGCAGTAGCTTGGCATGTGGCATACGCACTCCGCTGACCTACCACATGGCTCACCATAGCTTTGGCACGCTGACGTTGGAGGCTGGCACCCCGATAGAGAGCATAGCCAAGATGATGGATGGATCATTCGTCCATTGCCAGCACGCAAATTTATGACCAAATCACTGACAAAAAGATTTCCTCGGATATGGACAGGCTCGTGAGATGATTGAAGTATATATAAATAAACAAAATCAGATATTTCGACAAAATACTTTGCTCATACTTTCTTTACAACACGTATCGAGGGAAATAGTTTTTTATTATCTTTGCTACTGAGATATCCGTGGAGTATTCTTCCTGAAATAAAGAGAACAAGGGGAAGGAAGTTTACTCTGCTTTACACGAATAAGTCCTCTTGTTCAAATAATACAAATGGCACAGATAAAAAAAATGCTCGTTTTGATTTGTTCAGTTGGTCTTGTTTTGCTCTGCTCATGTAAAAACAGCAAAAATGAGCTAATTGTGAATGAAGAACCAACGTTAGAAGAAATTCATGCGAATGGGGCAAAAACGCTTAATGAAATTTTGTTGGAACATGAAAAAAGCATCCAAGGAGAGGGAGTGGTTTCAGAAGTTCCTCAAGCAAAAAAATCCTTGAGGGGCTATGGACCTGTACAATCGGCAACGTACTATGGATTTACACACGACTACTATCTCACCAGAAAACCACAGAAGTGCTATCTTAATGTGGATCTTTACCATGGATACTATCTTGTTGAAGTCCACTCTGTTATTCTAGAAGTAAAGGCAAAACCTTTTACTGAATACGAACAAGTAGATTCTCCTAAGTGTGGTTATATTCCAACCACCTATACAGATCCTTCTCTCACAATGCCTAATGGCTTTAATAATCCCATTAGAGGGTGTTTTAATGATGGATATAAACCAGGAGGTCGTCAATACTTCAGAACCTATTACATCAAAGTTTCTTACAGTCTGAGTGGACAACCGATAAATAGGACTCTTCCTGATTTTCCTAAAAATTTCGAGTGGAACGTTGCTTATAGAGAAGCGGAATAAAAGCTAATGAATAGGGTGTGTCGAAAAAAAGACACACCCTATTTTTATAGATATAATCTTCTATTAATTTTACGCTTCAAAGTGATAAACATAGTATCATTATGAGACCTTTGAACGGTAGCAAGTCTCATTACAGGTTATTATTCATTTGGGAACAGGAGGTTGATATGTTCAGGTTCATTTTTATTTTTCTCCTGATGAAAAGATCAAAACTTCGGAGCGTTTGTTTGAGTTCACTTGATCATTTCCCATTTTGTTGTTGATTAAAATGGGAAATGATCAAGTAAACTCAATTACAAATTCTGTTCGTTTAGGGTTTTACTCGTGTAAAACAAATCCCCCTGAGCCTCAAAAAAAATGAAGCTCAGGGGGAGATGAGGGGCTTATACTTTCTCTAAATTCCAATAAAGTCACTCTACTATAGCCTCTTATGAGAGTGACTGAACCCATACTCTTTATTTTTAAAAGGCTTCTAGATAAGCACGGATCCGTTATAAAATAACCTTGGTGGAATAATCTCCTCCAGAAACAAAGAATATACCTCTCTGACTAATGGGAATTGACAGTTTTTGATTGGCTGAACACCGTACACAGAAGAGGGTTTCGCCATGCTCATTATAAACTGTAATGCATAAAGGCTTTCCACCGCAAACTACAGTCAAATTCAAGTGAGTGTAATCAGCAAAAACTTTAAAAGGCATTCTCTTTTTCAGAGAATCGATAGCTGACGGTTCACTACCGATATACTCGGTTAACATACCATCATTAAAATCATAAACTTGCCAATTCTTTTCGGTAATCTTATGTACTTGATTAGTATTACACACATTTTGTTCTTGGGCATTTTGCGTATCAATAACTATAAGACCTCCTTGAATAGAAAGAGATGGGAGGTTCGTAACGACCTCATTCATAATCTTCTCGTTAATGCGGTTAGCATTTATTCGGCAAATTCTAAGTGAAGTACATGCATGTAGATCTATATCCTCAAGCATATTACTATCAAGAAAAAGATTTTCAACTGCCAATAGCGATGAAACATCAATAGAAGTAATTAAATTATTTTGCGCCATTAGCTGTTTCAACTTACTCATATACCGAAGGTTAACAGAACGCAGTTTATTATTATCAATAGAGGCACTTTGTAAGTTCATCGCTTGCGACAAATCCATTGACTCGAGCTGATTAAAGCTTATAAAAAACTTCGTTAAAGAGGTACACCCTTTCAGTGAAATACTTTTTAGGTTATTGTAGGCACACGATAACTCCTCAAGCGAAGCAAGGTTCTCAACATTTATGTGTTCTAGGTTATTCTTGTAACAATATAGCTCTTTAAGAGTGGAACACTTTGAAGCATCTAAACTAGTAAGACCAGCTTCGGTAATATATAGCTTGGTAATATCTCCTTTTATCGTTATTGTGGGTTTATTAATTATCACTTTATAGAACTTATCGTTTCCAACATTGCCTTCAATTCCATCAATTATAAATGAACCGTTTGCCGATAAAGAAATAAGGGCATAATCGTTGATATTTTTTGAAGTTTCCATGGTAATTAAACCATTTCCGATAACAGGAGCTGAACCATCGTAAGCAAGAGGATTGCCTCCATTCCAATTGTAAACTAACCAATTACGTTCTATAAGATCATTTACATGGTCGGTATCAAGTTCGTTTTTCTCGTTGTGGTTAGTTATATCCACAGCATAAATTGTTCCAACATTAGATTGTGGTTTACTAATGAGCGATGCCGTAAGTATTTCAAAAGATCTATTGTTCAACCTATTTGCAAAACATTTAATTGTTTCAATTTCGTATTGACGCTCCAAATTCAGTTCCGATAAACAGTTCGACGACACCGAGAGGCTTTTTATTTTACCTTCGTTATATAGCGAAATTTTTCGCAATTTATTATTATCAAGGTTTAATGCTGTTAGGTTTGGCAACAAAAGATCTATGCTCGTAAGCATAAGGTTCGAAGCATCGAGTTCTCGAATATCTCCAAGGATGGTAATAGGCTCATTTTTAATTATAATAGAAAAAACGTTTCCTTCCCTTGAGAACAAAATATCGGCTGGTACTACAATATCGTTACCAACAAGTGTAAGCCTCGCAATGGCATTAAAAGGTAAGCTACTTACAAAAGTAAAGTGCGGTGGCTCATCGCCCTCAAATGGTTGAGGCATAAAACCATTATTATTGTTCACTACCCATCCTTTTTTCTTTGCTAAAACAACTGCATCTTTCGAGATATAATTATAATCGGCTTTACTTGTACGATCAACTGCATTGAAGTTTTTATCGCGCCATTTATGTGGGTTTGCATGCAAAGTTTGGACAAGTTTGTTCATGTTCGTTGCATCCATACGATTACTATACACGCTTACCGTATAAAGCGCAGTACAATCGGTAAGGTCGAGTTCTCTTAGCAAGCAGTACGAAACATTTAGAGTTTCGAGGGCTTTGCAACCTTTAAGCTCAATGCTTGATAGCTTATTCTTACTTGCTGTAAGCTGCTTAAGATTTTCAAAACCCGACAAATTCAATGATTCGAGTTTATTTTCATAACATTCAACAATACGTAAGGGAGCTTTATCAGGAAAGATGATCGTACTCAAATTGTTTTTACCAATCTGCAACTGTTCAAGTGCATTACACTCTGATAAATCAAGAGAAGTGAGTAAGTTTTCCTGGCAAACCAGCTTACGAAGTTTATTGCAATGCTTAAAAGCTAGGGATGTTATACCGCTATTAATTCGGGTTGAAAAGTCAGTAATTTTTCCAGTTACACTAATGGTTTGCGATGTTAACGTTAATCGCAAGGGTTCGCCATTATACCATTTACCAATTCCTCCTTCGATTTTTACATCATTATCGCTATAAATAACAAGTTCAAGAGTTTCTCCTACTTTTTTGTTTGTAGTAAGCGTTATCGTTGCCTCATTCGTACTGTTATTATCTGCGCTAGGTAATGCGCAAATGGCCTTTGTTTCAAAAA
>JASBZJ010000010.1 GCA_029983495.1 Porphyromonas sp. | reverse complement strand
TCGCGAGGATAATTAGCGCGAATCATTTCCGACACCTTCAGCTCAACCTTACGAAGTTCTTCAGGGGTAAGTTTATTGTAATGCGAAAAGTCGAAACGAAGCACTTCGGGGCTTACAAACGACCCTTTTTGCTCAACATGTGTTCCTAAAACTTCGCGCAAGGCATAGTGAAGTAAGTGCGTTGCCGTATGGTTACACTCGGCCATTGTTCGTAATTCCTCATCAAAGCTTACCGTAAAACTATCGGTTAAGTCATCGGGAAGCTTTTCCAAAAAATGTACGGCTAAGTTGTTTTCCTTTTTTGTGTCGAAAATACTATAGCTTGCGCCATCGCTTGCAATAAGCAACCCCTTATCGCCAACCTGCCCTCCCATTTCGGCATATAATGGTGTAGATGAAAGAACTACCTGATAGAACGTTCTACCCTTTTGAGTAACCTTTCGATACCGAAGTATTTCGCTTGATGTAGATGGCTGGTCATAGCCAACAAAAATAGGCTCACCCTCGTTTAACACAACCCAGTCATCGGTTTGCAAGGCTGCGGCACTCCTCGCTCTATCCTTCTGCTTTTTCATTTCGGATTCAAAGCCTTTTTGATCCATTCCTTTACCATGTTCACGAAGAATAAGCTCGGTAAGGTCAGCGGGGAACCCAAATGTGTCGTAAAGGACAAAAACATCCTCTCCTGGTAGTTCAGCACGTTCGCCCAACTCATCAATCTTTTTATCGAGTAGTTTTATGCCCGCTTCAAGAGTATGTAAAAAGCTTGCTTCCTCCTGTTTAATCACACGAGCAATAAGCTCCTTTTGCTGTATCAATTCGGGGTATGCTTCACCCATTGTTTCATTTAACACGGGAAGTAAGGAATATAGGAAGGGTTCCTTTATACCAAGAAAAGTGTAAGCATAACGCACCGCACGACGAAGAATTCGTCGTATAACATACCCCGCTTTTGCGTTGCTTGGGAGCTGACCATCGGCAATGGCAAAAGCAATCGTTCGGATATGATCGGCAACAACACGCATGGCAACATCTTTTTTTTCATCTACTCCATAAGTGCTTCCCGTAAGAGTACTGATAGCATTTAACAACGGAGTAAAAACATCAGTATCGTATGTTGCATCCTTTCCCTGCAGTACCATACATAGGCGTTCGAAGCCCATACCCGTATCAATAACTTTTTGGGGAAGAGGTTCCAATGAGCCATTCGCCAAGTGGTTATACTGCATAAATACAAGGTTCCAAATTTCAACAACCTCGGGGTTATCCTTATTTACTAATTCACGCCCTGGTACTCGATTGCGTTCATCCTCGCATCTTAAATCTACATGGATTTCGCTACATGGACCACAAGGGCCAACGTCACCCATTTCCCAAAAATTATCCTTTCGGCTACCATTTAGAATACTTTCCTTAGGCAGAAACTTCTCCCATTCAAGGGCGGCCTCATCATCACGAGCAATGCCTAGCGATTCATCCCCCTCAAAAACAGTTGCATATAAGCGATCTTGGGGAATACCAAAAACTTCATGCAACAACTCGTATGCCCAGGCTATGGCCTCTTTTTTAAAGTAGTCGCCAAAACTCCAGTTACCAAGCATTTCGAACATGGTATGGTGGTAAGTATCGTGACCAACTTCCTCCAAATCGTTATGTTTACCACTTACTCGCAAGCATTTTTGCGAATCTGCTACACGCTTACTTTTTGCATCGGCATTACCCAGAATAATATCTTTAAATTGATTCATCCCAGCATTGGTAAACATTAGCGTGGGGTCGCCCTTTATAACCATTGGTGCTGATGGAACTATTTGGTGTTGCTTCGATGCGAAGTATTCTAAGAACTTTTTTCTTATCTCTTTTGCGGTCATCATATCAAAATAGCAGCTACTAAGGGGTAAGCAACACTTTGGCACAAGTTGCACTTATCGGTTTGCCTCGCCCTACACTTCTTGTAATATCAGGTACAAAAATAGCAATAATAAGGCTATTAGCATGGGAGGGAAATACCCAATAGGGATAAATAACAGTCGGAGGAAAATATTTAGGGGGGCTTTGTAGAATAATTTAGGCACAAGGTAATGACTCCGAGAGCGAAGAACTAAAGGAAAGTAGCTAGTGGAGTGTTATACAAGAGACTCCTAAAAAAATGGGAGCCAAAACCAAGTACAATATAAAATAAAAGGGGTACAAGAGCCAAAGCTACTCCTGCCCCCCTTTTTATATGTTTCGCCTATAGGTATGAATTTCAAAAACAAGTGTACTTATTCTATTTCGAGCTGAAGAGTAATTTTCGGCCGTAATTCCGATTTCGGAGTCCCACGTAACTCCATATTTTTTAGAAGAAAATGGAAGGCAATTGTTACCGTAGGCTTCCCCCCATCCTCTACTTTCGTTGGAAGCTTTTCGATAGAAAGCTTACCTATATTTTCGAACAAAACAAGGTTTTGCCAAGCTTTCTTATCGTTCGCTTGTATGTGGTGTAACTGTGTATAATCTCCTTTATAACGATTATCGATAAATTCCTTCAGCGAGGGAAATGTAAACTCAAACAGTGGTGTGAGGTCGCTACCTGGGGGATAATCATCCCCAAAACTTGTATTTCCACTCGTTATAGTAATATCCATAAAGTACCAGTAAATAGGCATATTAGGGATGTAATACTTATTATATTTGTATTCTTCCCTATCCTCTTGTAGGCTATAGTTCCTCCATATAACACGATAATAGCGCAGGTCATTTAATTCTTCGGAATCTTTATGCGTTGCATATCCTTCCACACCATCAAACTGAATGCAATCTACCCCCTCTAGACGGGTGTCTATATTCTTTAATCGAAAGGATACCGTATCACGTGTGTCTTCACGCAAAACAGTCCCAATTTTTGGGCTTTCATGAACGACAATATTCCCTGCAGGGGTAAACATATTATACACAAAATGGTTATCATGTGCATTAATAAACCCATTTACCAGGAAGCATCCTGTTAGGACTATGCTACACAGTGCAATAAGAAATATAACAACAATTCTCTTTTTCATAATTAAGCAATCATTTGGTTTTATCGCCAAGTCTTAAAAATAAGCGTAGGTTTGAAATTTCTTTCATCCCCCAAGGTTCTTATGGGTGACATTTTTTTATAATTGATTTGACCACTATTTTCTGAACATGGATAAAAGCAATCTGGTATGTACCAGCCATTCCCCTTTCCATACCAGCCCCACACACAATGGTAGTATAGCTGTGATATTACACTTTTTTTATAGTTATGACCTGGATCTCCGTAATAATCATATCTTGTAACATCGTAATTTTTTTGCGTGTAACAACAACCATCTACTACCCAATAATGGGCGGAGCTATTATCCCATCCTCTGATTATAACAGGCGATTTATCTTCATATCGAAAATGGTTCTCAAGGTGGGGTATACTAAAGTCATAGTATTCGGCTTGTAACCCTGCTCGCCTTAAATAATTTCGGACATTTTGCTTTGTTGACATGGTAAAATTCTTGTTACTCCATATATGACAATATCGCCATATATCACGCATCATTATTTGAATATTCTCGAGTAACCATGGATTCCTACTCCTTATATTCCCAAAATCCGAAGTTGTTCTAAAATCACGCATTAATACCCCCCAATCAACATTTGATCCACCTGCCTGCATTTTATAGTATGAAAACAAACCTGAAATAGCATAAACCCTGCATTCTCGAAGTTAGCTAAATAGAGTTTAGTATCCTCTCTATCTGTGGACAAAGAGTCAATACTCTCGAGATGAACTTCCTCGCCATTGCGAAGCGAGTTATGAATTATTGACCGATAAACATTCGTAGCCCGAGCAGATACTGTGGTTTCGGGCTGTTCCTCGAATATGGTTTGTGGCTCTGTGCCTCCACATGAGCTAAAGCAGGCAATAATGGCAAGAAGCATTGCTACTTGCAGTAAGTAATTGTTCGTCATTTTCATTAACGTTCTATTTGTTTAATATAAAGGAACCTTATTCCGTAATACCAAGTTCGAAAGATCCCTTAACGGAGGCGAACTCGATAGGCGAACTCGTGTGCTGGTATACTACAACAACGATACTAAGCAGAGCCTGATACCTTTGAGTAGATAGATTAATTCGCTGTCGCAAATGTAATAAAACTTTCTGGACAATAGGCCTCTATTGTGGGAGTTAGAATAAGAAAAATACGAACAACATATATTTCATATAGACGGACACACAGATCCCACCCCTACATGACACATATTTATTTGTTCGTGCATGATAGTAATTGTAGGGGCGAACCTGCGTGTCCGCCCGCACATATTGTAAATAATATTGATTTTCGGGCAGACTTGCTCATTTTTATATTCGGCACCTTCGGGCGGACACACAGGTCCCGCCCCTACATATTGCAACTTATTTATGTTTGTTATTGGCAGTCAATATAATATTTCATGCAAGGGTATGTCAAAGTTCTTGTTTTGGCACACCCTCATATGCATCTCTTTAACAAGCCTAATAGAAATCCTATGGCTCTATTGTTATACTTTTCATTTAAGAAATGCTATATGCCCTGGAATGTCTCCAGTACTAATTTTTGTTTTCAATCTCCCCAGACGGTCGAAAATAAAAAGCTCGCCACTTGATGTATAATCCTTCGCATCACAGATAAATATAAGCCCTGCTTTTTGGTAAACAGCAATACCATATGGAGTTTGTATACTTTTTTCTACTGATGGATCAATAAAAGAATCGACAATTTTTTTATGTGTTTTCACATCAATTATTCCGTAAGCAATGCTGTATGATTGAGTTTCGTTGCTCCACGCTGAAGCATAATAGTATAACGAATCCCCCCAAAGGGCAAAATTGCTTGCTGGGATATTAAGAGTATCAGTAGGCTGATATTGTTTTTCTTTATCACGTTCTAGAACTATGATATTCGAATGTACATCCTTATAATCACCTCGTGAACTTACCCATAATTGATCGTGATTATCGCGTACCAATGCGAACAAATTTATAGCAACAGGTATTTTGCGCTTTTCGGTAAAGGTTTTTAAATCAACAACACTAATAGTGTTATCGTAATCAGGAAGTCGGTATCCACCACTGTTAGCAACATATAAATTATCGTTATCGGCAACCATCATTTCAGGTTGGTAACCCACAGTAACGGTTTTCTCAATTGAAAGCGAGGCTGTATCGATACAATAAACAGCTCCACGAGGAGCTTCTGGGTCTTTCTTTATAGGACCAACATAGCTACTAACGTAAACTTTTCCATTCTGGAATAACAGATAGCGACAGTTGGGAATATCGATTTTCTTAATCCGTTTAGCAGTTTTTGCATCCAGTATCTCTACTTTATTTGATGCATTAATTACTAAGTAAAGTTTGCTCCCATAAATGCCTATATCGTTACCTACGTCGCCAAGCTCAAGTGTTACATTAGGGTTACGTTCGGCATAAATATTTTTAAAATACTTTCCAGTAGAAAAATCGTAATAATCTAACGAAGCTTTATTCGATCCCATGTTTCCTTCGTTAAGGAGATAAAGCCCTTTATACTCGTTAGTATCAATAGCGTTGCCCGTATCAGTTATGGTAGAGGGAACAATAATTTCGTCCTTTCGGCAACCAATAAAAAGAAGAGGCAACAGTAGAAATAAAAGTGCGAAATAACTTAAGATTTTACTTTTCATATTTGGCACATTAAGGTTAAACGGAATGAACGCCCTGGCATAGGATAGTTAATAATAACATCGTATTGCTGATTGAACAGATTATTTGCCTCGAACTGAACACGTACTTTGTGTTTATTGTTAAATACATAATTATAAGACAAACTAATATCGCTAGTATACCAAGGTTGAGAATAGTTGTAAATTGTGTTTTCGCGTTGATTATAACGCTCACCAACATAAATGAAACTATAATTTAATTGCCACTGCTTGTAATTAAACCAACAAGTTGCGGAACCACTGTGTAATGGGATATAAGGGATTTGATGGCGGTAATAACTATTTGTAGCCGAAGTAATATCAATCGCTCGTTGAAATGTATACTGCAGGTATATGCGAGCAACTATATCTTTGAGCAATTGTGTATGCAAAGTGAATGCAAGTTCGGTACCCTTAATATCAACTTTTCCAAGATTGAGCATAGTCCATCGAAATTGTTGTCCTTTAGGGTAGGCCACAATTTTGTCGTTTACTCGATTATAGTACCCACTAGCCGAAAGTTCGATACCACGAATAATTCCATATTCCCATGGTTGATTATAAGAAACAGTAAGATTAAATTGCTGTGTGCGCTCGGGCAGTAGCTTACTATTACCAATATCGGTATAATAGAGGTCGTTAAATGTAGGCATACGAAAGCTACGCTTATAAAAAGCATCGATACGAAATTTGTTATCTACAAAAGGGTAAAATGTAGCTAGCAATGCTGGGGTAACAACCCGAAACTTAGGCTTGTGTGCAAGTACTTTGGTATAATCGTTTATAAATGTTGCTAAAAGTGAGCCTTGAACATCGATCCATGGAAAGGATAAAGTTGTTGAAGCAGCTAATAAGTGGCTATTCCTTTGGGGCCAAACAAAATCGCGTATATCGCTATTGAGTTTATTCCACTGATAATCGTAAGCGAGCGAAGCATACCAATGAGGTGTAAGCTGAAGCGACTGCGACAATGAAAAATAAGCCTCCTGCTGGTGGAATTGATTATCAATTTGGATAGTTGTGGGGTCGTTATTTACGTAGTGTGTATAATAGTAGGCATACTTGGCAATAGCTTTTAAGCGATAGTTGTTTGTAATTGTTTGCTCGTACGAGGTTTGCACAAAACTATTTGCATCGCTCATGCGCTCACCTCTTCGCCAAACATTATTTACTATAGCACCCGGTATACCGCGGTTACTAATGTAATTATAAGTTTTAACGTAGTACTTACCCCCTACAAAAGCGCCAAAAAGAGTTGCTTCGAGTCTTAAGGCATTAATATCACCATTTTGGCGTATAGCCACAGTATCGTAAGCGACCTTGTGTGTAAGTGGATTTATACGGCGATAACGAAACTTATATTTTCCACTTGAATAGATGTATTCGCTCGAAAGAGAAATGCTATTCTTCAACCCCAAGCGTTGTTCCCAAAGAATCGCTGGGTTGATTAAATCGAAAGAACCCGTTTTATAAGTAACATGAATGTTCTGCTTACTTCCTTCGTTAAAAATGGGGCGACGTGTACGTAAATAAACTGTTCCAGACGAACCAAAATCCTTAGCTGGTTGCAAAAGCCCACCCTTCTGACCATTGTAGAGTTCAATAGCCTCCATATTGCTAAGCGAGTATTGTCCTAAATCTATTTGCCCATTTTGCGCATTGCTAAGTTCAATACCATCATAAAAAATGCCAACATGCTGGCTCCCCATACTACGTATATTAATTGTTTTAATACCTCCTACACCACCATAATCCTTTATTTGCACCCCCGAGAAGTAACGCATAGCATCGGCTATTGAAAGGCTATTGAGTTTTTCGAGGTTTGCCTTTTCAATAACTTGTGGAGGGATAATGCTTTCTCGTTTACGCTCGGCGGTTATAACCACCTCCGATAACCTAGATATTGTATCGGTATCAGCAACTAAACGCTGTGCCTGAACACAAAATGGGAATAGCCCCAACGTGATAATAAAGAGTGCATTCCTAACCATAAGTGCAACAACTACTATTATAAATACAACCAGCTTATAGAGTTTTCATACACAACCCCGAGGAGTAGGCATATCGTGGTAAATAACACCAAAACATAATACACAGTTAGATGCAAAAACAAACCCCTAACATAAAAGAAGCTATCAAACAATGTAAGAAAACGTTCGAACTAGCATTTCTGCTACTTCGAACGTTGTAATTGCCACGAGCACTCATAACAAATGCCCTGTTAAGGAGATATTTTAATAATCGTCTTATTAAGTTACTTGGCACCTTTGTCTTCGCGCGCTGAATAGCTTATGTTAAGCGCATCAGCCTTGCGAAGTTCCTGTTTAATGTCGTTAATAATTTTCATCTTCGTGTTCGCATCAGCTTTAATCGACATTGTCATAAGCTTTTTGCGTTCGTCCATAATTTTGCTTTCTTCCTGCTTGGCAAAGTCCTGGATAAGGCTCATGTTTTGAATGATTTTATCGTTGATTTGCACGCAGGAGTTATTACCAAACTTATCACGGAGAGAAGGAATTGGCTTTCCAACATAAATGAAAGATACTAACGACTTCTCCTCGAGCTTTGTAAGCTCGGTAGCACGAGGAAGATTGTTGTACTCTACCTTAGCGGTAACCTCGCGAATGCTAGTCACCATCATGATAAAGAATAGGAAGGCGAAGATAAGGTCGGGGAGTGAAGCTGTATTAAGCTCAGGCATTTCGCGCCCTCCCGCTTTTTTAAATTTTCCCATAGATTCTCTGTCGATTTCTTCCTAAATTCAACTAACTAAGCTCTGCCAAAGGAGTTTCGGTTATGTGCATCGGGTACATATCTACAATTGCTTTCTGCTTATTTGTAGGCAAAGCATCGTAGCGTTGTCCAAATTCACGTTGTGCCACCTCGTCCCACACTTCATTATATGCACGTATCATCTCATTCTGTACACTTATGTACATTTGGTAACTTGTTTCAACCTCATTTTTGAGCGATATTGCGTAGCTTGCTGTGGTAACGGAACGGTTTCCTATGCCTTCGATATACCTCACTTCCTTTTCGGGAAGAGTTGGGTCATCGTTGGGGTTAACGATAAACATCTTTACGCGATCCTTTAAGTTGTCGAGGGTAACGTACTCAATTTGCTTATTTCGAGAGATTGCAATTTGGTCGTTACGATTTACCAGGAGCTGCATAATGTTACGCTCGTTAATCTCAATATCCTGTTGTTTTTCTTCTTTAGGCATTATAGGCGGAAGTCGCCTTTTTAAGCCTTTATCGGTATCCATTGATGTAGTAATCAGGAAGAAGATCAGTAGGATAAAAGCGATATCGGCTGTGGAAGAACCGTTAATTGCCGGTACTTTTCTTTTTGATTTAGCCATTGCTTTTTCTGATTATTCGTTGAAGTGATTACTATATTTATTGGCGTTTTACGATAACTGCACGACGTATTGCACTATACAACAGAGCAAGAATGTTAGCGCAAAGGAGAACAATGCAGGAGTAAATAACCATATCGGATATTTTAAGCCAGCCATGTGTGAGGAATTTGTTAGAATCCTCGCTAAGCATATTCATCGAGCTTGGGTCACCATTACCAATTGCATAGGTAATAACTAGTAGCACAATAAGTGCAATGAAGCCAACAAGGCCACGAATAGCAGCTTTTCGGTTGTGTTTAAAGCTTCGTGCAAACCCAATAAATGCAAATACGAGCGTGGCTATGATAGTTAACGCCAAAAGAGCGTAAGTCCAATATAGTAGTAGGCTTGTTTGATTGTACGCTTTGATACCTTCTACTTCGGTAGTGTTTGTGCCTCCGAAAAAGAACACTAAACACACAATAGCCGAGATAATAAGCAGTACAATAAGTGTCCAGCCGGTAATTCTGCGACTTTTTGTTACTGCCATGGTATTATTTGCTAAGGTTAATGTTATGTCTAATGTTATGTTTAATAATCATATCCATCAACGAAACAGAAGCATCTTCCATTTTGTTGAGGTGACTTTCAACCTTGTTTAGGATGTAGTTGTAGAAAAGTTGAAGTATAAGTGCTACGATAAGACCACCAATGGTAGTAATAAGAGCCACTTTCATACCACCAGCAACAACCGTTGGGCTGATATCACCAACCTTTTGAATATTATCGAAGGCCATAACCATCCCTACAACGGTACCTAAGAACCCAAGTGATGGAGCAATTGCAATAAACAAGGTAATCCACGAAAGATTCTTTTCGAGTAGACCACCCTGAACGCTACCATACGATACAATACTACGTTCTACAACGTCGGGACCTTGGTCAATACGAAGAAGTGCTTGATATGCAATTGAAGCAACGGGACCACGTGTGTCGCGTGCTATTGCTTTAGCTTTTTCTATATCGCCACGGTTAAGGGCATCCTCAATTTTGCGAAGGAACCCATCTTGGTCAATGTCGCAAAGGCTAAGGTAAATGATTCGTTCGAGGCACAGAGCAAGCCCAATGATAAGAAGAAGAGCAATGATCGCCATAAAGTCGGCACCCCCTTCAATAAACTTACGCTTAAGTGCCTGGTGGAAGTTTTCCTCAGTGGCACCATTTTCCTGAACTAGATTGTCTTTAGCTGGCTCCTCTTTATTGATTTGATCTTGAGCTACGGCTTCGGTTTTAGGTTCTTCCGAAGGCGTTGATGCAGGGGCATCATTTTGTGCAAAAGCAGCTGTAGCAAGACCCATCGAAAGGAGGGCTGTGCATGCGATAGTTGCGAATAGCTTTTTCATCGTGAAATCGTTTAGTTGTGCTTTATTTTCTTATTAATTACTTGTTCTTACTAGTTTTCAGTCGCCATCCATCCACAACAAAAGGATTTTAACTGCAATAATTCGCGGAGAGAATGGGATTCGAACCCATGAAACGCTTTTGACGTTTACACACTTTCCAGGCGTGCCTCTTCAACCACTCGAGCACCTCTCCAAAGCGTTACGACCACAAATCTACTCTTTTTTATTTACTTCTTTGGCATTTTCGCTGTAGGCTACCCCTTGAATGCGACTAAATAGGCGCAAAGCATTACCGAATGTAGCCTGAGCAACTTCGCAAATGGGGCACTCTAATACCGAAGCAATTACTTCAAGAGTATTAACAATGTAAGCTGGTTCGTTACGTTTTCCCCGCATCGGTGTAGGGGAAAGGTACGGAGCATCTGTTTCGATTAACAGCCGGCTAAGAGGTATATTCCTCAGTAGTTCCCTAAGCGCATTGCTTTTTTTAAAGGTTACAATACCATTTATACCTATAAGGAAATTATCGAACCGTAAAAGTTGTTCCAATTCCCTTGCCGAACCCGTAAAACTATGAAATACCCCCCGTAAACCCATCGCCTGAAACTCCGAAACCGCTTGAATCATTTCATCATGGGCTTTTCGTGTATGGAGAATAACAGGCATATTTAATTGTGTAGCCCACTCGAGTTGTTGCCTTAAAACGAGTTCCTGTTGCTGTCGGAAAGTATCATTCCAATAGTAATCTAATCCTATTTCGCCTACAGCAACAAAAGCAGGATTATTATAAAAGGCATCTATCCAAGTTTTTACACGAGCCAATTCCTCGAGGTAATTTTCGCTAACCGATTCAGGGTGAAGACCAAAAGCCATTCGCGTTATTTCGGGGAAGATGCGATTGGTACTAATAGTTTGTTTTATGGCTTCACTATCGGTAGCTGGCATTACAATAAGAGCTACACCCGCTTGGCAAGCTCGTTCTATTACCGCATTGCGATCGGCATCAAACTCTGGGTCGTAAATATGTGCATGGCTATCGGCAATGTGATAATTTTTCATGGCTCTACTCACACTTTTCGCCCAGCTAAACCACGGTAAAGCTCTTTAAGTTCGTCAAGAGCCACAGGGTCAACATTCCTAAGAGCATCAAGCTCATTCAAGGCACTGGAGGTATACTGTTCTATTAGGCATTCGCTTTCCTCGGGCAACCCACACTTATTATAAAAATTACGCACAGCATTCACCTTCCCCTCATCATTCTCAAGTGCAAGGGCAACACTGTATTCACAATCGTTATTTATGCGGGCAAGTTCAGCAGCTCTAAGACTTAGCCATGTTTTTTTATTTTCACGAATATCACCACCAATAGGTTTACCGAACGAATTATTACTACCATACACATCAAGGTAGTCATCGCGGAGCTGAAAAGCAATTCCCATAGCCATACCGCTTTGGTACAGCTTTTGGCAATCCTCTTCGCATGCTCCTGCACAATATGCGCCCATTTGTAGAGCTGTTGCAAAGAGGACGGCCGTTTTTAGGGAAATCATTTCGAAATATTTTTCGATGCTAACATCATTGGTTGTCTCGAAATCCATATCCCATTGCTGACCTTCCATGATGCCCAAAGTCATTTCGCTAAAAACCTTTAGGAGGAACGGAAGTTTTTCACTAGGAGCTTTGGCAAGTTCGGTTAAGGCTAAGGTGTACATTGCATCGCCCGAAAGTATAGCCTGAGCAACACCATATTTAGCAAATACAGTAGCACGCCCACGCCTAAGGGGCGAATTATCCATAATATCGTCGTGTAGAAGAGTAAAATTATGGAACGTTTCTAGTGCTACTGCAACGGGAATTACAGGAGTAGTATCGCTCGTGTAAAGCGAAGCCGAAATTAAGGCAAGCCTAGGCCTAATACGCTTACCGCCTGCTTCGAGTGCATAAGCTATGGGGGTATATAGCGTTACGGGCTTACCTTGCGCCATAAGCTGCTCGGTATTATAATTTGCAGCTAATGCGTCCAGCATACAATCCTGTACATCCATGCTATTAGTCGAGGGGTTATGGTTGATTCCTCGCCTATTATATATCGGACTATTCGGATAAAAGCTACAAGTTAGTTACCAATCTTGAATACAATAGGCACCGAGTAGCGCGAGCGAACGGGTTTTCCACGTTGTTCGCCTGGCTTCCATTTACCCATTTTACCCACTACGCGAACGGCTTCTTTGTCGAGCATGGGGTCAACCGAACGAACAACATTAATCTGTGTTACGCTACCATCTTTTTCAACAACGAACTGAACAATTACACGACCTTGAATACCGTTTTCGAGAGGGACTTCAGGGTATTTCAATTCTTTTTGAATCCATTTAAGCATAGCCTCAACACTACCACCTGGTGGCACAGGTTGTTTTTCTACCACTTCGAAGATTTTATCCTCAGCTTCTTCTTCTACAGGTGCTGCAATGGTTATAGGGGCAGGTGGAGGAAGCTCCCTATCTTGCTCTGCAGAAACAAGAACCACCTTAGCAACCTCTTTCGAGTCGTCAACAACTTTGAATTCTTCTGGTAGAGCTACTTCCACGGTTTGTTCTGGTACAGCTTCTGGTTCGGGGGGTTGTTCCTCTTGCTGATCCTGTATAAGCATTACATCTTCGATATCAGCCACATCAAGACCACGATCAAGACCCATTGCCTTAGCATCAACAGTACGCCATTCAAGAGCCAAGAAAACCACGGAAAGCGAAACTACTAACCCGAGCAATAGCGACAACGTCTTCTGATTCTCAAGGTTAGCTCTAGGAGTCTTCTTTACTTCCATATCCTTATTATTGTTTCTTTGTTATGTTTGTCAACAAAAACGCTTGCAATTCATTTTGCAATTCTCACCGCAAATATAGGTATTTTTTCATTCCATCCTCAATTTTTCACTGTTGCCCTTCCCTATTTTTTCTAGTACGAGGGTACGCAACACACACATTGCGAAAAGAAATAGCCATTAACTGATAAAGCTTTTGCGCCTCAATTTCTAACAACAATAACCAATGCTACAACTTAGCAAATTCTTTTTTGCTTTGGCGGTTATAAATCAAAGCAAAGGGAATGTGTACATGCGTCCAATATCGATAAAAAAAAAAGAGAACTGCAATACTAAATCACTACAGCTCTCTTATCAGAATCTAGAAATTATGTGGTGCCACCAGGAATCGAACCGGGGACACAAGGATTTTCAGTCCTTTGCTCTACCAACTGAGCTATGGCACCATTACTCGTTTTTGAAACAGTCGCATTGTTTCGCGAGTGCAAAGGTACAAAAAACTTTGTTATTACCAAACTTTATTACAGTCCCAAGACTCTTTTTTTTACGCACAACAACATAACATACTGACATTCAACATTATGCTATACAAACTTTTTCATTCCAAACTGAATCTTATCCTTAAGTTTTACGACCACATAAGAATAGTTTGAATCACTACCTTCCCCAACAAAATAAACCCCTCTACAAAAGAGTTGACAACAAGAGCTATATTGTACTATATTTGCAGCGTAGTTATACCGCTACATGATAAAATAAGAGAGAAAGATAATCATTAACCAATTCTATTATGAAAAAGTTACTTCAAAGCTTTACCGCATTAGGTATTGGAACAATGCTATTTATCAGTTGCGATTGTTCGGTAAAAAACCAACCTGATCCGACCCCAGATCCTAATCCAGCCCCTAACCCTGGTGGAATAGAAGTTCCTACACCCCCTGCGATTATAGAGGAACCAACTGTTACTATTGAACCATTAGCGAGCGATTTTATGCTCCCATACCTCCGTTGGTGGGACGACCTCGAAACGCTTAAAGAATTCGAAGGCGGGCGTGGTAGTAAAATTTCGTACGAAGAAAGCACAGGTCCAGGTGCTGCACAACTGGTTTTCGATACAAAAAGCCCAATGTTCCCTAAAATTTCGTACATGGCAGGCGATGCTTACCCCCAAGCCGTTGCTTATGCCAAGGATGAATCAGTATTTAAGAATCCTAAGTTCCTGCCATTCCTTAAACACTATGGCTTTGAACCTAACGGCGAAGAAAAAGATGGGATATGGAAGTTTGAGAGCAAAATATATACCACTGCAAGCCTTACGGCATACACAAAGGATTTAAAATACGGAGAATCCACCTTTGGCAAAGGGCTTTATTTTTTATCAGTTCAGCCAAAACTCAACGAAATACCCCTTCCTTTTATGAATTGGGATGCTACCCCCGAACATGTGAAGAAGTACGAAGAGAGCCGAGCCTTTGTTACAATGAACAAAGTAAAAATAAACGATCATGTTGAAGGGTACCCATTTTCGTACAAAAAGGAGTTGCTCATGTATACAAAGCTGTATGCTCCTCGTTATGAGTTTAAGGATGGTAAATTAGCTCGCATTACACTTTGGCTTGTACCCGATGCTTACGTATACCGAAGAGTAGGCGATGGCGTATGGCAAACGAACCCAGAATTCGACAGTATAGCAAAAAAATACGGTTACTCGAAAGAGAAATCCAAACAGAAAGGGATAAATAAAGATGTGTACCTCAACAAAGAAAAAGGCAATAAGTTTACCATTGAGATGTACAGCATAAATGTAAATGGAAAAGTAACCCCTGCCGCAGCTCTTGCATTTGTTCCATACGATAGCAAGGGATGACAATGGTAATAACACAAAAGCCAACGAGAACAAAATAAACGCATTCCAAAAGGAGAAGAGCTATAAACCGAGAATCTATTCTACTAATAAATCCATACCTATCCCATTCATTTCATATGGAGAAAAACCTAAACAGTACCACATTTTTACTCACAAGTAAAAAAACAGTACCCTATGGTATAATTTTGAGGGAGCCCATCAAAAAAGCGAAAACTAACGAGAACCTTCTATGGGAGGATAGAGCAATCGACAAACTATACCACAACGCTTTGGGAGGACAATACAAGTACCCCAATATTTTGTAAGGAACGTAACAAAAAAGGAATAACATAAAGTTCGCAAGATAAACGAAACAATAGCAATATATTTAGTAAGTTTGGTTATCTTTGCCACAAGCGGGTTATGCAAGTACGCCCGCTATCGAATAAAATATTGCCTATAGCGAACGATTGGAATACCATATGATGGAAAATAATGCGCTCCCAAACCTCGAAAAGCACCAAAGAAGAAAAAAACACAGTAACACACTAACGCTAGTAATGCTGGCCTTGGTTGTTGTTATTGCTATAGTTTTATATATCTATTGGCCTAAGCACCTAATCAAATACTATATCGCCATAGTGGGGCTATTAGTACTCAACGCCTTTTTTGTTCTCTTTTTCGTGAGGCATAACCAACCGCACAGGCGCAACGATAACCATTTCCGTCGCTAAAAGGTATATAACGCAAATCAATAAACAAACCCAAAATGTTCCGTAAAAACCTCTTACCAGTATTGCTTATAGTAATGGCAACCAGCTTAACAATAGCATCGTGCAACACAAAGCGCAAGGCACAGCAAGCACAAACAAACACCACAACCCAAGTGCCCCCATCCGAGGAAGTGCAACAAGTTCCTTTAACTGGTGCAAAACGAATGTTACGTCCTATAGTAATTTATGCTACACGCAACGATTACAATAACCTTGTACCCGTAAATTTAAGTGCAGATAGGGAGACTATTGAAAGTTTCCCCGCACGAAGCGACATTAAACAAGGCGATCAATTCGCAACCCCTATTGTTTTATCGGACGGGTTACTGTACGACCAACGTGGCATTGGTGTAAATACCGCATTTTTAAGCTTAACCTATGAGGCATATAGCCAACTGGAGCACGAACCTACAACCGAAATGCTCAAAGGATTATTATTGGATAAAGATCCCCTTACGTTTCTAGCCGTTTGCAACCGCGATTATCTACAAGAAGAATCGGTTACAGCACTTAATGACTACATAAAGAAGGGGCTACCAGGAGCCCAAATATTAATCGACAAGCGCAAATAATAGCAGTTCTTTATCACCTACTAGGTTACCTGTACAATCGATAAAGTACACTAAAGACTTTGCATTCACCCGATTTATTTTAAGCGATGTGTAAACTACTCCCGAACAAAAATACCCCATAAAACTTGTGAAAGGGTAATAAACAAGTATTTCTGCTTAGGGCATAATAGTTTACCTCGGATTAACTATATAACAACCAAATTACGATAACAACAGTATATGAAAGCGTACAAAACCGAAGACCTCCGAAACATTGCTCTTCTTGGAGGCTCATCCAGTGGGAAGACGACCTTAGCCGAAGCTCTACTCTTCGAGAGTGGTGTAATTAATCGCCGAGGAGATATACAAAGCGGAAATACAGCATGCGACTACATGCCCGTTGAAAAGGAATATGGCTATACCGTCTTCTCGAAGCTCTTTTCCTGCCCTTGGCAAAACCACAAACTAAACTTTATTGATTGTGCTGGTAGCGATGACTTTATTGGTGGAACTGTAGTAGCCCTATCAACTTGCGAAAGTGCTCTTGCCGTAGTTAATGCTGTATATGGTTTAGAAGTAGGTTTAATCAATCGCTTCCGTTACATCGAAGAAAAGCAAAAACCAGCCTTTTTTGTAGTAAACAAGCTCGATGATGAAAAGGCCGATTTTGCAACAACCATGCTACAACTCAAAGAGTACTTTGGCGGAAAAGTTGTTCCACTACAATACCCTGTAAATCCAGGTAGCGACTTTAATGCGGTTATTGACCTTCTAAAGATGAAAATGCTACAGTGGAAGCCCGAAGGTGGTGAACCCGAGGAAGTGGATATCCCAGCTAACGAAATGGAGCATGCTGAAGAAATGCGTCAAGCCATGATTGAATCAGCCGCAGAGCACGACGATGCATTAATGGAAACGTTCTTTGAAAATGGTACGCTTACCGAAGAAGAACTCATAAAGGGGATTCGCTTAGGAGTTGTAAAAGGCGAAATGTACCCTTTATTCTGCGTTTCGGCATTAAAAAATATGGGTGTTCGTCGCACAATGGCTATTATGTCGGAACTCGCTCCCGACCCCATGGAAGTTCCTGCTCCTACCGATACCGAAGGTAACGAAGTGAAACCAGTATCGAATGCCCCCTTATCGCTCTACTTCTTTAAAACAACATTGGAACACCATATTGGCGAAGTATCATTTTTTAAAGTAATGAGCGGAACCCTTACCGAAGGTGTTGAACTAACCAATATCAACCGAGGTAGTAAGGAGCGTATAGGACAGCTTTTTGTTGCCGCTGGACAAAACCGCGAAAAAGTTGATAAACTTGAAGCGGGTGACTTAGGTTGCACCGTAAAACTTAAAGATGTTCGCTTGGGCAACACACTCAACGAAAAAGATGTTCAACTCCAAATGCCCGAAATTAAATACCCAGCACCCAAATTTAGAAGGGCTATTCGTGCTAAGAACACCAGCGATAGTGAAAAGATGAACGAAGTACTCCACCGTATGACGGAGGAAGACCCAACATGGATTGTTGAACAAAGTAAGGAGCTACGCCAAACCATAGTAAGCGGGCAAGGCGAATTCCATCTTCGCACACTTAAATGGCGCCTCGAACACAACGACAAAATCGAAGTTGAATTTCTCGAGCCACGTATCCCCTACCGCGAAACGATTACGAAACCAGCTCGTGCTGACTACCGTCACAAAAAACAATCTGGGGGTGCAGGGCAGTTTGGCGAAGTTCATCTGATTGTTGAACCTTACGAAGAAGGCAAACCGTTACCCGAAACCTTTAAGTTCGGAAACCAAGAGTTTAAAGTTGTTGCTCGCGACACACAAGAAATACCACTGGAATGGGGAGGTAAACTCGTTTTTGTAAGTAGTATTGTTGGAGGCTCAATTGACGCTCGCTTTATGCCAGCCATACTAAAAGGGGTTATGGGTAGAATGGAACGAGGCCCACTTACCGATAGCTATGCCCGCGACGTACGTGTTATAGTATACGATGGTAAAATGCACCCAGTAGATAGTAACGAAG
>JASBZJ010000009.1 GCA_029983495.1 Porphyromonas sp. | reverse complement strand
AAAGGCTGTATGGTTCGTTTTGTACCTACTATAGGTTGTGTTTTTGCTAAACAATTAACTTCAATTATATGACTAAGAAACTATTCTTTTTGCTCGCAAGTGTACTTGTTGGTGTTCTTTCGGGTAATGCACAGCAAACCCTAGTTACCGTAAAGGGTATTCTTATGGAAGGCGATAGTAAATTGCCTGCTGTAGGGGCAACGGTAAATGCCGGAAAAATAGGTACAGCAGCCGATGTAAATGGGGCTTTTACGCTCGAAGTTCCCGCTTCGAGCCGTATTACAATTCGTAGTGTGGGTTTTCAAGTTCGCGAAATCCAGCTTACAAAGGCTAAAGTTCAGGATTTAGGTACTATTATTCTTGAACCTGAAAATATTGGGCTTGATGCAGTAACGGTTGTTGCAAGTATTGTAACTAAGGATCGTGCAACCCCAGTGCCGGTAAGCAATGTAACTGTAAGCCAAATTCAGCGTCAGGCACCTAACCTCGAATTCCCCGAGCTTATTAAGGCTACCCCTTCGATATATGTAACTAAAGGGGGCGGTGGTTTTGGCGATAGCCGTATAAATATGCGCGGTTTCGATTCGAACAATTTGGGCGTACTGGTTAATGGAGTACCCATTAATGACATGGAAAGCGGAAAAGTTTATTGGAGTAACTGGGCTGGGCTAAGCGATGTTACTAGTTTTATTCAAGTTCAGCGCGGTTTAGGGGCTTCGAAACTAGGTATTTCGTCGGTTGGCGGAACAATGAATATGGTTACCAAAAGTACCGATGCTAAAAAAGGCGGAACTATTTATACAGGTATTGGTAATGATGGATTTTTCAAAACAAGTTTTAGTGTATCAACGGGCTTAATGGATAATGGTTGGGCGTTAACCTTGTCAGGCTCGCGCACTTCGGGTGATGGTTATGTTATGGGAACCAACTTTTTAGGTTGGAACTACTTTGTAAACCTATCGAAGCGTATTAACGAGCATCACCGCCTTTCGTTAACTGCTTTTGGTGCTCCGCAGTGGCATAACCAACGTGGTACCATGTATAGTATCGACGATTTTCGTAACGACCCAAACGGAGCGCGTCGCAACATTGGGTATGGCTATATAAACGGTAAAATTGTGGGTGGCAGTTATGCCTATAACTATTATCACAAGCCTATGATTTCGCTTAACCATTATTGGGATATCAGCGAAAATAACAAGCTTTACACCTCGTTTTATGCTTCGTTAGCTCGTGGTGGGGGAAGGCGTGCACGTGGTGCCGAAGCCAATCGGTTAGCTATTAATAACCGTACGGGTCGCCCCCAAGATGCTCATATGATAAACCAAACTAACGATGGTTTGCTCGATTACGATGCTGTAATGGCAGCAAACCGTGCATCGCTTACCGGCTCGAAGGTTATTTTTACGAATGCTGTAAACTCGCACAACTGGTATGGTTTGCTATCGTCGTATAACCATAAGTTTAACGATGCTTGGCAACTTACAGCTGGGTACGATGGTCGTTACTATCGTGGGTTGCATTACGAACAAATCGATAACCTTTTAGGTGGCGATTACTATATTGAGAATAATGCAAAAAAAGTTTTGTTATTCAATAAGCCAAACCAAGCCCTTAAAGTTGGCGATAGGGTAGAATATGCTAATGATGGGGTAGTGTTATGGAATGGTTTGTTTGCTCAAGGTGAGTACCAAAGCGAATTGCTAAATGCGTTCCTTTCGGCCTCGCTTACGCACGAAGGTTACCGCTATGTAAATAATGGAGGTACTGGCGAAAAACAGCCCCTTGCTGAAGGCCAAACCAAATATGTTAGTAACTGGGCAAACTTTTTACCCTGGAGTGTTAAGGCCGGTATTAGCTACAACTTAACCTCTAGCCAACATGTGTTCTTTAATACAGGGTATTTTACGCGTGCACCTTTCTTCCGTTCGGTATTCTTTAACTATAGTACCGAAATAAATAAAGGGGCTAAATACGAACGAGTATATACTGCCGAGTTAGGATATGGCTTTAAAGGCGAAACCATTCGTGTTGATTTTAATGGATACTATACTATGTGGCTTGATAAAGGGTTAACTAAAAATGTTGGTAACAATCAAATCGCTAACATTACGGGGCTTAATGCAAGGCATATGGGTTTGGAGCTTGAAGCCGAATGGAAACCCGTTCGCACATTTAGTTTACTTGCTATGGCAAGTTGGGGTGATTGGATTTGGAGTAAGGATGTAAATGCCTCTATTTTCAACGACTCGCAGGAACCGGTAAGCGAAATACATGCCTATGTAAAAGGTGTACACGTAGGGAATTCGGCACAAGCCACAGCTTCGCTTACCGCACGTTGGGAAGCCTTTAAAAATTTCAATCTTACGGGTAGTGTACTTTATAATGGTAAAAACTATGCCGATTTCGACCCAACGGTACGCACTAAGGAAACCGATAAAGTGGATGCTTGGCGTATGCCCGACTTTGCAACGATCGATTTAGGAGCTAATTATCGCTTTAAGGTGGCAAGCCTCGATGCAACGCTTTACATGAATGTAAACAACCTATTAAATACGAATTATGTGGCCGATGCCCTTGACGGTGCAAAACACGATATGGCTACGGCATTAGTGTATATGGGTTTTGGTAGAACTTGGGCAACGGGGGTGCGCATAAACTTTTAGTTGTTAATGGCGACCTGTAATTTAAAGCATTCAATTTATTAATTCCAATATGAAAAAGATTATACTATTGCCTTTACTGGTGTTTGCCGTTATTCTTACGGCTTGCGACCCTATGGCAAAAATCAATAAAGAACTCGATGAAAAGGCCACTCCCATTGCCAAAAAAACCGAGTATACCCTTACAAAAGCCGATTATAATACTTTGGCTGCCCTATATGTAAAGCAAAAAATGGTAGGTTTTACAGGCGATGATGATGCTCGTAAAAAAGCCGAAGCTCAGTTAAAAAAGGAAGCTAGCTCGCTATCGTCTAAACAAGCTTTTAACGATAAAGCTACAGCCAACGAACTCGTGCCACAGCTTTTACAGCAAATGTTCCGCGAGTGGGGAAAAGGCTCAACCGTTGCTGTTCATTACAACCAAATGGTTAATCGAAGTAAAACCCAAGAGGCTATTTGGAATGCGGCTTATGCCGAGCTTAACGATGAACAACTTAAAAGTAAGGGGATTGAAAAACTTAGCCCCCTGAGTGAAAAAAACATTGCGGCACTTACCGAGTTAGTTGCAGCAAGTGGAGAAAAGAACAACAAGGTATTCTTAGCTAAGCTTACTTTACAGAAAAAAAGTCGCTTTGTACTTGTAATTAGTGGTAAGGAGGCTGGTAAGGAGTACTATGCCCTGCAGCCCGACGATTTTACTGCTATGGGTTTACGCTTCCCAAATTTTAGTAGCTCGGCACAGCCCGATAGCTATTTGACTGTATTCATGAATAGCAAGTTTGCATACGCAAAGGAAGGCGACCGTAAAGTAGTAGTTTACCCTTGGTTTAGTGGTAAAGATAAGCCTACAACAACACGTAGTAGCGAGTATGTTTTTTCTTCGGGGCGCTGGAGCCTTGCTGAAACTGTAACTTCGAAAGTAGATCAATTCCTACATAACGGCGAACGTTGGTTATTCGACCCAACTATTGTTTATGCCCTCACGAAGGACGATTTTGTTGTGCTTTTTAACTACGTAAAAGCTAATCACCCTAATTACGTAAGCAAAAAGTACCCCACTAACGAGGAGTTTTGGTTTTGTGGTAGTAGTTACTATGGTAACTTTAATATCGATGGCGGTGAAACTGTAGGCCCGCGTGACGAAGAAAAGGATCTTAAAGGGGATGCTTTAATAAAAGCACGCGAAGCTAGGGTTATTGAAGGGGTACAACTAATACTTAGCGAACGCTTCCCCAATTACCCTGCTGTAAATAATGGGGTTGATCAGTATTACGAGGTTCATGCTGTAGTACGTGTAAACTTCAATAACGAGACCAGAGTATATCGCTTTAAAGGGTTAGGCGATAATAAATACGAGCAAATAGTGGGCGATAAGTAGGATAAGTTACTTGTTCGACTTGATAAACGCAATTTATTCTTTTGCTTATTAGCCTTTGTTCTATTCTATAGAATAGGCACAAGTATGCGTGGGACGAGTTCAGGCTTCGAGTTTGGGTTCGTCCCTTTTTTGTACCTTTGGCAACCCAATGATGGGCTTTGTGATACTGGTTAAGAAAGGCGTTTATTCAACCCTTTGTGGAAAAAACACTGCAGAGGTGCCTTTAAGCAATAGTTGCGTTATTTCGCAGTGTTGTACACCTTTATTTGTTGGCATAGAAAGAGATAGTTCCCATCTGAGTGTGATTGAAAATTTGTAGCATAATGGTAGTTTCGAACGGAAGGGTTTATTCGTTTTTTGCATGCATACAAAAGCAGAGAAGGGCAAGTTTCACAACTCGCCCGTCCTCCATTAACCAAAACCTTAACTATAGAAAATCTTACTTTTCCGGCACAAAGGTCTTTATTTCCCTTTTTCAATAACTGCTTTTTTGTTTCAAATGGTATGTTATTTACATATTATTAAGTGTTTGTTTAGTGAATAGTTCATTCTGTATAGGAAATCGTTGATATGGATACGCGGAAGATATTTCTCGAAACTTATGGTTGCCAAATGAATGTTGCCGATAGCGAAGTTGTTGCAGCGGTAATGAAAACAGCAGGTTACGATTTAACCAATAATATCGACGATGCCGATGCTGTATTGATAAACACCTGTTCGGTACGCGATAATGCCGAGCAACGGGTGTTGCGTAGGCTTGAATATTATAATGGGATACGGCGCAAGCGTAAAAAACTTAAGGTTATTGGCGTTTTGGGTTGCATGGCCGAACGAGTAAAAGAGGATTTAGTAGAGAACCATGGGGTTGACCTTGTGGCAGGACCTGATGCTTATAGCGACCTCCCCAACCTTTTTGCTGCTGTTGAAGTAGGTAGCAAGGCCGTGAATATCGAGCTATCGAAAACCGAAACTTACCGTGATGTAATTCCCCTTAAAATGGCGGGGGTACATATAACGGGTTTTATTTCAATAATGCGTGGGTGTAACGAGTTTTGTACCTATTGCATTGTGCCGTACACAAGAGGGCGCGAGCGGAGTCGCGATATTAGTAGTATTATAGCTGAATTCGATAACATGCGTAAACTTGGCTATCGCGAGGTTACTTTGCTTGGGCAAATAGTAAATGGATACCATTACATAAATAAGGCTACAGGCGAGGAATTCGATTTTGCTGATTTGTTGGCTGTATTGGCTGAGCGTGCTCCACAAATGCGTATTAGGTTTACTTCTCCTCATCCTATGAACTTTAGCGAAAAGGTCGTTCATACTATGGCCAAGTATCCTAATATTTGCCCACATCTACATCTTCCTGTGCAAAGTGGTAGTAACCACATTCTTAAGCGAATGCGCCGAAAGTACACGCGCGAGTTATTTTTGGAGCGTGTAGCAATGATAAGGCGTATTATACCCCATGTTGGTTTATCTACCGACATATTTTGCGGTTTTTCGGGCGAAACTGAAGCCGACTTTAACGAAACTCTTTCCCTTATGCGTGAGGTTCACTTCGATAGTGCTTTTCTGTTCAAATATAGCGAACGCCCAGGAACTTATGCTGCGAAGAATTTAACCGATGATGTACCTGAGAAAGTAAAACTCGAACGCTTAGAACGTATGATAGCTTTGCAAAACGAACTTAGTTTAGCTAGCAACCGAGCCGACATTGGAAAGGAGTTCGAAGTTTTAGTTGAAGGGGTTAGCAAGCGTAGCTACACCGATTATTTTGGTCGAAGTGGGCAAAATAAAGTGATTGTTTTCCCAAAAGAGAAAGCTCGCATTGGGCAATTTGTACGAGTTAAAGTTTACGAGGCTACAGGTGCCACGTTATTAGGGAGGGAATTACCCTATAGCGATGAACAATAAAATAAAAGCGAGTTTTATCGGTTTCTCTCTTCTGTATAAGGGGAATGATGGGAATAATTGAAAAATAATTGTTACCTTTGTTCTCCGAACGTGTACTGCACTCCTTTTTGCATTATGTTTAATGTATTATTCCAGGGGAGAAACAGTAGGGGTGATGATGCTAAAAACCTTTCTGTGATGCGGGCTCTGCGTTTCAACAAGAAAAATAATTTGTAGAGAGACTTATAAAGCGATGTCGAAACTTTGCGAAATCACTGGAAAAAGAGCCATGACGGGAAATCACGTGTCGCACTCGAATCACCGTACGAAACGTCAGTTTAACGTCAATCTCTTCGCTAAGAGATTCTATTGGCCAGAACAAGAACGTTGGGTTACCTTGAAAATATCGGCTGCTGGCCTACGTTTAATTAATAAGATTGGTGTTGATGCAGCCATAAAGCGAGCTATGGATAAAGGTTACCTTAACAAGGAGTTATAACCAGAATCTAACTTTAAGGTAAAGAACATTTTTATTCCGTAAAAGAGTGTCATGTCGAAGAAAGCAAAAGGCGTTCGTGGGCAGGTAATCCTCGAATGCACCGAACATAAAGAAAGTGGTATGCCTGGAACTTCGAGGTATATTACCACCAAAAACCGTAAAAACAGCCCCGAAAGGCTTGAACTTAAAAAGTATAACCCGATCCTTAAGCGTTATACCATTCATCGCGAAATAAAGTAACCTTTTAACAAAGCAGTTCATCATGGCAAAAAAATCCGTTGCAACGTTTAGGGGTGGCAGTAAAGCTGGTCGTTCCTTTTCGAAAGTTAAAAAGATGGTACGCTCTGAAAAAACAGGTGCTTACTATTTCGAAGAAAAAATGCTTCCTAACGAGTTAGTTGAGGAATTCTTCAAAAAGTAGTTTTTTACTCTAATCAATAGGTTGAGTATCAGCTTTTTCTTTTTTTTGAATTCTCTTTAAGCATGATAATTAAAGATGCAGTTCCAAAAAGGGTGTAAAGTTCATTTTCTTTTACTTGACTTTTGGGTTTTATCTACAAAGTAGCCCCTTTTGAGTTTCACACATTTCTTGGGACTGTATCTAATTAAACTATAGAGGGGTTTATCCTTTAAGTTTTAAGCCTACACTATCATTTAGTGTGGGCTTTTGTGTATTCGTTCCCTATTGTAGAGCTTGTTTCATATAATGGAGCATTGTTGCGTTACTTTTTAGTGGTTCAGGTTTAGGTTGTGGACTCATGTGTACTCCTATCGTTCTGGATCCTCGCTCTTGCATAGGTACTGTTGTACTCGAGTTCGTACAACAGTACCTATGCAAGTGTGTTTAGTAAGCTATAGTTATAGTAAATATGCCTAATACAAGTTGTGTGGTTGCTTCGATACATTTAGCGTAAAAGTGCGTACCTTTGCTGGGGTACTTTTTTTATTGCAAAAGCTTGTACCACGAGTTGCTTGGCACAAAACTGAAACCTTATTGTAAAGGGTTTTCGTGTTAGTTTTGCAACTCAGCATATAACTAGTTTAACCCAATAACTCCTATTGTAAAGGAGACCGAAACTTTATGAGTATGATTACCATTACGTTCCCCGATGGCTCGAAGCGCCAAGTTGAAAAGGGAACAACGCCTATGCAAATTGCAGAAGGTATTAGTAGCCGATTAGCTAAAGATGTATTAGCTGCCGAGGTTAACGGAAAAATTACTGAGCTTGTTCGCCCTATTGAAGATGATGCTTCCTTAAAGCTTTTGAAATGGGAGGATGAAGGCGGTAAGCATGCTTACTGGCATTCCTCGGCTCACCTTATGGCTGAGGCTATTCAAACATTATTCCCTGGTACACAATTTGGTATTGGCCCAGCAATTGAAAATGGTTTTTACTACGATATTGATTTAGGCGACAGAGAACTTAAGGAAGCCGATTTGAAAAAAATCGAGGATCTTATGATGAAGTATGCTCAGGAAAAGCAGCATTATGTTCGCAAGTCGATTAGTAAAAAGGATGCCCTAAATTACTTTGGTGGTAAAGGGCAAACTTATAAATTGGAATTAATTGATGGTTTAGAGGACGGCAATATTACAACATATACACAAGGTGAGTTTACCGACCTTTGCCGTGGACCACACTTACCTGATACAAGCTATATAAAGAATGTAAAGCTACTTAGTGTGGCAGGTGCCTATTGGCGTGGCGATGAAAAGCGTAAACAACTTACTCGTATCTATGGTATTACGTTCCCTAAAAAGAAGATGCTCGATGAGTATCTTACCCTTTTAGAAGAAGCAAAAAACCGCGACCACCGAAAACTTGGTCGCGAGTTGGAGCTTTTTGCCTTTTCTCAGCGAGTTGGAGCAGGTTTACCACTTTGGTTGCCACGAGGTACGCGTCTTCGCCTAAAGTTGGAAGATTATTTGAAACGTATCCAAAAGGATTTTGGTTACGACCAGGTAATGACTCCCCACATCGGTAGCATTGAACTCTATAAAACCTCGGGGCATTACGCAAAGTATGGTGCCGATTCTTTTCGCCCAATCACTACGCCTCAGGAGGGGGAAGAATTTATGCTCAAACCGATGAACTGCCCACATCATTGCGAAATTTATCGGCTTAAGCCACATTCTTACCGCGATCTGCCTGTTCGGCTTGCAGAATTTGGAACAGTTTACCGCTACGAGCAAAGTGGTGAACTCCATGGCTTGACTCGCGTTCGTGGTTTTACGCAGGACGATGCCCACATCTTCTGTATGCCCGACCAAGTTAAGGATGAGTTTCTAAAGGTAATGGATATTATCTTTATTATCTTTTCGGCTCTTAAGTTCGATCGCTTCGAAGCTCAAATATCATTACGTGATAAGCAAGACCGTGAAAAGTATATTGGTAGCGACGAAAATTGGGAAAAAGCAGAACGTGCTATTATTGAAGCTTGTGAGGAAAAAGGCTTGCCAGCCGTAATAGAATATGGCGAGGCGGCTTTTTATGGACCTAAACTCGACTTTATGGTTAAAGATGCTTTAGGTAGAAAGTGGCAATTAGGTACTATTCAGGTTGATTATAACCTGCCTGAGCGTTTCGACCTCGAGTACACCGGTGAGGACAATCGAAAGCATCGCCCTGTAATGATTCACCGTGCACCTTTTGGTAGTATGGAACGCTTTGTTGCCGTGCTTATAGAACATACCGCTGGTCACTTCCCTTTATGGTTAGCTCCCGATCAGGTTATTGTTCTCCCTATTAGCGAACGTTTCAATGATTACGCTTATAAGGTGCGCGACTATTTGGTTTCTCAGGATATTGCCACAACTGTTGACGACAGAAACGAAAAGGTTGGGCGAAAAATTCGCGATAACGAGCTAAAGCGTATCCCTTATATGCTTGTTGTTGGTGAGGAAGAAGCCAAGGAAGACATGGTTTCGGTTCGTTTGCAAGGGCAAGGCGACCAAGGTAAAGAAAAAATTACTACCTTTGCCGAGCGTATTCGCAAGCAGATAGACGATGAAATGAATGCTTGGAGAACTGAAAGAACTCAACAAGCTTAGAGTAGTACAAACGTCGCATTAAAGTAACTATATACACTAACCCAGCTCCCCATCACGTTGAGGGAGCTATTGATAATACCTTCGTGCAGAACACCCGAGGACCAAGAAAAGATAGCAATCAACACCGCATTAACGATGAAATTCGTGAACGCGAAGTTCGCCTGACAGGCGATAATGTACCCAATGGAATTTTCCCTATTGCCAAGGCTTTAAGTATAGCGGATAAGGAAGGACTTGACTTAGTTGAAATAGCCCCAAATGCTAAACCTCCTGTTTGCCGTGTTATTGATTATCAGAAGTTCCTTTACGAGCAAAAACGTCGCGCTAAGGAACAGAAAGCTAAGGCAACTAAGGTTGTTATAAAAGAAATTAGGTTTGGCCCTCAAACCGACGACCACGACTATAACTTTAAGCTTAAGCATGCTCGTGGGTTTATTGAGGATGGCGCAAAGGTAAAAACCTACGTTTTCTTTCGTGGGCGGAGTATCGTTTTCAAAGATCAAGGTGAAGAACTTTTACTAAGATTAGCCACCGATTTGCAAGATGTTGCTCAGGTTGAATCGATGCCACGAATTGAAGGGAAGCGTATGTATATGATGCTCGCTCCGAAAAAAGCTGGTGGGGGATCTAAAAAGGAAAAAGAGAAGGTCGAAGAGTAGGGCGTATGAACTTTTCGATCAACAAGAGCTACGTAAGTTGATAACTATAACTTAGGCGATAAGGCTAAAACTGTTCCGACTGGGTAGAGGCTTTACCTTTAGGGCAAATAAAGTGTTACAAGTTGATTGAGCAACAGCGTAAACCCTTTTCGCTATAAGCATAAATAACCATTTAAAACTAACAGAAGAAAATGCCTAAACTTAAAACCGTATCAGGCGCAAAAAAGCGCTTTTCAATTACTGGTAGTGGTAAGATTAAGAGAAAGCACGCTTACAAAAGTCACATCCTAACCAAGAAGACTAAAAAGCGTAAACGTAACCTAACAAAATCGGCTCTGGTTGCTCACTCCGATGAAAAGAGTATAAAGCAACTCCTTAATCTATAACTAATAAACCTTTGATTGTGGTAAGCACACTTTATTGGTAGTTTCCAGTAGTATAAAGAAACGCTTACTGTTGTAGAACTCAGTTTAACCGTGCAAGCTTTGTTTCTCGTTCTATTTCCGTTGAGTCAAGCTTGCCAAATTAACCCAACAACAAAAAAATGCCTAGATCAGTAAATCATGTAGCTTCCAGAGCTAAAAGAAAAAGAATACTTAAACTTACCCGTGGTTATATTGGTGCTCGTAAAAATGTTTGGACCGTAGCCAAAAATACCTGGGAAAAAGGGCTTACTTACGCCTATCGCGATAGAAAAAACAAAAAGAGAACGTTCCGTGCACTGTGGATTCAGCGTATAAATGCTGCAGCTCGCCTCGAAGGGCTTTCGTATTCACAGCTAATGGGTAAGCTTCATGCTAATGGTATTGAGATAAATCGTAAGGTTCTTGCCGATTTAGCTATGAATAATCCCCAAGCTTTTAAAGCTATTGTTGATAAGGTGCGGTAACGTATTCCTTGTTCGATACCCTTAAGGAGGGATCACTTCGACGAAATCATATTGGCTTTCGTCTGGGTGATCCCCTTTTTACAAACCAGTTACAACCCCAGAAAATGATATGGGGAAACAATATTGTATACCCTCTGTACGTTTTAGTATTGGGTTTTCACCTAAGCTTTTAAAGAAGTATTCTTTGTAGTTTATTATGATAGCTTTTATAGAAGGTACTGTTATGGAGCTTACACCCACATCGGTAATACTTGATGTTGGGGGTATTGGTTACGAAATAAATATTACCCTTGCCGACTATAGTCGGTTGCATGATGTTGAACGAGCTAAGTTGCGAATTACTGAAATTATTCGTGAAGATGCTTACTTGCTTTATGGATTTATTGACGAAGAGGCTCGCCAGTTTTTTGAGCGACTCCGGACAGTTTCGGGTGTTGGCCCTGCTACAGCAAGGCTAATTCTTTCAACATTTTCACCTCGCGAGCTTGCCAATGTTATAAATGCAGGTTCCGTTGAACTACTTCAAACCGTTAAAGGCGTTGGTCTTAAAACAGCTCAACGCATAGTTGTTGATCTTAAAGGCAAGCTTGTTTTACCCGATGACGAAAGCTCTACTTCAGGAGCAAATTCTTCCAGCGATAGCCAAGTAGCTATCGAAGCTCAGCGAGCTTTACGAACCCTAGGTTATAGCGATGCAAACGTAAAAAAAGTTGTAAAAAAAATACTTTCAGTGCAACCTATGCTTGCTGTGGAAGAGGTTATTAAGCATGCTCTAAAACAACTCTAGTAATATTCGTATAATTCCCCTTGAAACAAATTGTACATAGCACTGTAGTAAAGCTAGCTTTATTTGTTGCTTCTGTAACCATACTTGTTGCAGTAGCAACCGTATCTTGGGGTAGCACATCGCAAGTTTTTGTTGCTTCATGGAAGGCATTACCTATTGATTCAGTTGCTGTAAAACCAGCACCTACTGTGCCTCGTACGTATAAGGATATTGAAACTAAAAATCCTTTTGACCTCCGAACTCCTTCGCAACTAAAAAGCGAATTTATTTACGATGCAAAAACGGGACGGTATTATTATGTTACTACCCTTAACGGAGTGCAAATTGGAGTTCCTATAGTGTATACACTCGAGGAGTATTATAGATACCTACGTGAACACGAAAACCACAATTACTTTTTACAAAAGGAGCGTGAAGCGGCCAGTGAAGAAGGAAAAGCAAAATTCAATCCCTTTGATTTCGGCTTTGAACTTGGTCCTGCTGAAAAAATTTTCGGTCCTGGAGGCGTAAAAGTACGAACGCAAGGAACCGCTGAAGTTATTTTAGGTGTAAAGAATAATGCCACAAATAACCCCTCAATGCCTGTTCATGCGCGTAGCCATACCTTTTTCAACTTCGACCAAAAAATTCAGGCTAATGTTAATGCTAGTGTAGGTACTAAACTAAACTTCAATCTTAACTATAATACCGAAAGTACTTTCGATTTCGATAATCGAAAACTAAAACTTGCATATGAGGGCGAAGATGATGATATAATAAAGCTTGTTGAAGCTGGTAATGTTTCGTTGCAGCCTAGGAATTCATTAATTCAAGGAGGTGCATCGTTGTTTGGTATTCATAGTAAGATGCAGTTTGGTAAGCTTGATGTAAACTTTGTTGTAAGCCGACAAGAAGCTGAAACTAAGCATGTATCGAGCCAAGGAGGTGTACAAACCGAGCCATTTGAATTTAGTGCAAACCGATACGACGAAAACCGACACTTCTTTTTGTCTCAATATTTTTACGATCATTACGATGCTGCTATGGCCACGCTTCCATATATATCATCGGGGGTTACTATAAGCCGTGTTGAAGTATGGGTAACGAATAAGCGTGGTCGATTTGAAACAGCACGTAACATTGTTGCTTTTAGCGACCTGGCCGAACCTAGTAACATTTATAACCCAAGCTGGCAAGCAACGGGGGTTACTAGTGGCTTACCCGATAATCGAGCCAATAGTTTATATCAAACGCTTTTAGGCATTCCAGAACTCCGACGCATCGAATCTGTTGCTGATGCGTTGCAAAATAGGCTTAAACCAGGCATTGAATACGAAAAACTCGAAAGTGCACGACGCCTAAACGAAACGGATTTTACCCTTAATCCGCAACTAGGCTATATTACTTTAAATAGTCGCGTCGCTGGTGACGAAATTGTTGCAGTTGCCTTTGAATATACCTATCAAGGCAAGGTTTACAGGGTCGGTGAGTTTGCTGCAGACCATACCGATGGTGATACACAAACTTTGTTTGTTAAGCTTGTTAAGGGTACTAACTTAACACCTCAAGTTCCTTATTGGAAGTTAGCCATGCGTAATGTTTACGCCTTAGGGGCAAATGTTCGCGATCTACAAAGCGATAATTTCCGCCTCGACATTTTCTTTCGAAACGATTCAACTGGCGTTGCTCTTCCGTATTTAACGGATACGAACATCAAAGGGCAAGTACTTTTACGAAGCCTAGGATTAGATAAACTCGATAACAAGCAGGAACCTTATCCTGATGGTGTATTCGACTATGTGGAAGGTTTTACTGTAAATAGTCGTTTAGGACTAGTCTATTTTAATACAGTGGAACCCTTTGGTAAAACACTCGAAGCAAAAATTGGAGACCCTACATTGGCTCAAAAGTATTGTTATTACGAATTGTATAATAACACTTCTGTGGCGGCTCGCCAAGTTGCCGAAAAGGATAAGTTTATACTTCGTGGTCAGTATAAAGCTTCGCAGAGTGGTACCATAAGCTTAGGCGCAATTGGTGTTACGCCAGGATCGGTTAGGGTTACGGCAGGAGGCGTTTTACTAACCGAAAATGTTGATTATACCGTTAATTATGGTATGGGTACCGTTACTATTATTAACGAATCGATTCTAAATAGTGGCACTCGTGTTGATGTTTCGCTTGAAAATAAAGGTTTTGCAATGTTGCAACGCAAAACTATGTTAGGGCTCGATCTTAATTATCATTTTACTCCAAATATTCTTCTTGGAGGAACAGCTATGTACCTTAGCGAAATGCCATTGACTACCAAAACAGCTATAGGAAATGAATCGATTCGGAACTTTTTATGGGGGGTAAACTTTAATGTTGATCTTAAAAGCCAGTGGCTAACCAACGTATTGGATTATATTCCTTTCCTCGACCTTACTTCGCCTTCGCAAATTAAGCTCAATGCCGAGTTTGCTCATCTTTTGCCAGGGCATTACGAAAGTAAGTTTGTTAAAGGCTATAGTTATATCGACGATTTTGAGGCCGCTCAGGGAAGTATTGATTTAATGAATCCATATGCTTGGACGCTTGCTTCAACCCCTTCGCAAGAAGAAAACCCTCTCTTCCCCGAAGCAACGCTTTCAAACGACGTTCGTTATGGATTTCATCGGGCATTAATGTCGTGGTTTTACATCGATCCGGCTTATAATCGTAAACGGAGTTCGTTGCTACCTAGTTATATGCGTAACGACCCCGATTTTCTGAGCAATCATTATTCACGCGAAGTGCAAATGCAGGAATTATTCCCTTATCGGGATTATAGCGCAAATGCATTAAGTTACCTTACTACCTTTAATATATCATACTACCCCACACAACGCGGACCTTACAATCTTAATTCTGAAAACTTCTTATCGGATGGTAGTTTAGCCAATCCCGAAAAGAACTGGGGGGGGATAATGCGAAAAATCGATCAGAGCGATTTTGAAGCCAGTAATATTGAATATGTCGAGTTTTGGCTTCTCGACCCCTTTATCTATACGCCCAACAGTACAGGGGGAGAACTTTATCTTAATCTTGGCGAGATTAGTGAGGATATTCTTCGTGATGGAATGAAGTTTTTCGAAAATGGACTTCCCCTGAACGACGATCCTGCAGCAACGAAGCAAACGGTTTGGGGTAAGGTTCCCATCAGGCAAGCCTCGGGGTATGCGTTCGATAATGCTCCTGGGGCTCGGGAAAAACAGGATGTAGGACTTAATGGGCTTAACGACGAGGAGGAAAAACTGCACCCCTCGTACCGTGATTTTTTATCTTCGCTCGAAGGTACGGTTTCAAGCCAAACTCTTGATGCTTGGCGCAATAACCCTATGAGCCCTCTAAACGACCCTGCTGGCGACAATTTTCTTCATTTTAGGAATAAACTTTACGATGACCAGCATGCTTCAATTCTTGAGCGTTATAAATATTATAATGGAACACAAGGTAATAGTGCCGAGGCAAAAGATAATACGCAGAATGCTTATAGTATTGCTAGCCGTGTTATGCCCGATGTTGAAGATATTAATCAGGATAACACATTAAATGAAAATGAAAAATATTATAGCTACCGTATACCCCTTTCGCCTTCGAGTTTGGTTGTGGGAACAAATCACGTTACCGATGTACGAACCTCCACAGTTACTTTGCCTAACGGCAAACGAGAAAGCGTAAATTGGTACCAGTTTAAAATTCCTATTAAGGAGTATACCGAAAAAATTGGTGGAATAACCGATTTTAATAGTATTCGGTTTATTCGTCTATTTCTTACTGGTTTTAAGGAAGATACTTTTCTTCGATTTGGGGCATTGAAACTAGTTCGAGGTACTTGGCGTAAATACGATCGACCTCTTTATGACCCTCTTACTCCTCCATCAAACGAAGCCAGCCTTGTTGTTAGTACCGTTAACCTTGAGGAAAATGGAGACCGCGAACCCATCAGCTATGTTTTACCTCCTGGTGTACTTCGTAGTTTAGACCCTTCTCAGTCGCAGGCAACACAGCAAAACGAACAATCGCTTAGTTTGAAAGTAAATAAACTTGCTTCGGGCGATGCTCGTGCAGTGTACCGTAATTTAAGCTTCGATTTCCGTCGTTATAAGCGATTAGAACTCTTTTCGCATGCCGAGCGTCTTATTGATGATGATACAAATACTGCGGCTGGCGACTTAAGCTTATTTATACGATTAGGTAGCGATTATACCAGTAATTATTACGAATATAGTGTTCCCCTTGTTTTAACTCCTTATGGGAAATATAGTAGCGATGTTTCGCACGATAGGTTTACCGTGTGGCCTAAGGAGAATACGATAAGCTTTACTTTTGATATCCTTACCGACCTCAAGCTCGAGCGCAACACTGTTAAATCAACAGGTTCGGGCGAAGCAGACTTTTATCGCCCATTTACAAAGCCAGACCCTAATAATACGCGTAATTCCATTACTGTAATAGGTAACCCTTCGCTTAGCAACGTAAAAACTGTTATGATTGGCGTGCGCAATAATGCTAATACCATTAAAAGTGCCGAAATATGGGTTAATGAGTTACGCCTTAGCGAATATAAGGAACAGGGGGGAATGGCGGCTAATGCCGATATGCAAGTTGCCTTAAGCGACTGGGGTAGTTTTAATGTTCGTGGGCAACTACAAACAGCTGGTTTCGGAGCACTGGATCAAACTCTAAGCCAACGCAGGCTCGACGATATGCGTCAAATAAACGTATCTACAAGGCTCGAAATGGGGCGGTTCTTCCCCAAAGTAGCAAAGGTTACGATTCCTTTTTATTACGCATATAACGATGAACTTATTACACCTCTGTATAACCCATTAGACGAGGATGTGTTGTTAAAACGTTCGCTCGATGCTGCCCCATCGAAGTATGAACGCGATTCCCTATTTATGCATGCTGTAAAACGCACTACTTCGCATAGCCTTTCGCTTAGCAATGTAAGGGTAAATGTAAAGAGTAAAACTCCTATGCCTTACGACCCTGCAAACTTTAGTTTTTCCTACGCTTACAATACTACCGAGCATCACACCCCCGAACTTGTTTATGATCGTAAGCGCGATTGGTTAGCTTCGGCAAATTATGATTATAGCCCTGTAGCCCTACCGTGGAAGCCTTTTGGCTGGATTAAAAGCAATTCGAAAAACTTTTTGGAGCTTAAGCGGTATCAAATAAACTACCTTCCTTCGCGTATTACACTTGCCTCTTCAATGTTGCGGAATTATAGCGAAATGCAATCGCGCAACTTTATTCCAGGCATAGGCGATGCACTTCCTATACCAGCAACATTTGTGCAAAACTTCCTTTGGGATCGTTCCTTTAGCCTTAATTGGAACTTAACTACCAACCTACAATTTGCTTTTCAAAGTGGTACTAATGCAAGGATAGAAGAACCTTACATACAGGTAAACCGTAATTTAGAACCCGATAAATATAAAATTTGGCAGGATTCGGTTCGCCAAAGTATTAAGCAATTAGGTAGCCCTATGAAGTACGACCAACGGGCAACTCTTACATATAAGTTACCTTTTTCACTAATCCCCTATATGCAGTGGATTAATGGTACCGTTAGTTATACAGGAACTTATAATTGGGATAAGGGAGCTATTCTTACATCGGGGGTATCGGTGGGAAATATTATTCGTAATGACTTAAAAATTGATGGCTCGCTTAACTTCAGTTTCTCTTCGCTTTACCGTTCTATACCCTTCTTTAATAATATCGAAAACGCAGTTAACCAAGGTAGTAATTCAAGAAGAACAAATTTTGGGCGAAACTCGCATCGAAACAGTAGTGATCCTCGCCGAGCTATGCTTAACAATGGAGATGATGATATTCAAGCTGAATCAGCTTTTGGGGAACCTTCTCAACAACGGGCAAATGCTCTTCCTAAACCTAAGCGTTTTACAAAAGACGTTACCCTTTCCCTCGATAGTGCAACGTTAGTTAAGCATGGCCTGAATACAAAAAAAATCGATATTTTGGCTACAAATCGTTTGGGTAAACGTGTTCGTATTAAAACTAAAACACTTGATGTTAATTCATTCCTCATAACAACACGCGATACCCTAACGCTGAAACTTGCTGTTATTAGTAAGGTTACGAATAAGGACGAGTTGCCCCGTTCGATGTTCCTCAATCATTTGCTTTATTCTACAATGATGGTTCGCGATATTAATGTGAGTTATCGCCGTAGCCAAGGATTTCATATACCTGGCTTTATGCCTACAATTGCAGCGGCTGGTGGTCAACATCGTACGGGTGAGGGAGTTCTTTCACCTGGGCTTGACTTCGCTTTCGGATTTGTTGGTCGCAACTACATCGAAAAAGCGGCTAGTAATGGTTGGTTAACAACGAGTCAAGATAACGTAAATCCATCAATGTTTAATCAGTCCGAAGAACTGAACATCCGTGTTACACTTGAGCCTATAAAGGATCTTCGTATAACACTTAATGCTATGCGTAACGATACTCGCCGTGAGGAAACTCAGTTTGTTTTTGCTGGAATGCCAAAAACTTTTGGAGGTTCATTTACCATGACTACAATTGGGTTGAAGGACTTCTTCTCTATTCCCGACCCTAATCGAGGATATTACTCGAATGCATTTGCAAATTTTCTTGCTAATCGTGCCACAATTATGGCACGTATTAATAACGAGCAAATTAAGTCCCCTGCTGGTAATTATGCAAATTATGGGTTACGCCAAAATGGTGCAGATGTGCTTATCCCCTCGTTTATGGCAGCATATGCTATGTTTAGCACCTCTACAGTTTCGCTTTCTCCCTTCCCTTCTTTAGCTTCTATGTTACCCAACTGGAGCATTACATATACTGGTTTATCGCGCATTGAGGGGATCAAAAAACTATTCCGAAATTTTTCGCTTTCTCATAACTACACAAGCACCTATTCCATAGGAAGTTATAACTCCATACTAGGTTGGAAGCCTTTAGGTAGCGAATTAGAAGGATGGGGAGCCGTCGAAAATATAGTAGCTCCTAGCGACCCATCGCAAGGCGAAGTTGAACAAAAGGGCTATTTTACACTCCCCTATGATATTCCAACAATATCATTACAAGAAGGTTTCAACCCTTTGTTGGGGGTTGAAATTACTTTGGCGAACGGGTTGGAAACTTCGTGCAGGTGGAATATGCGAAGAGCTTTAAACCTCAGTCCGCTGAATGCTCAACTTATGGAAAGTAATGCTAACGAAGTTTCGGCTTCGATTAATTATAAGGTAGATGATGCCCGAAAGCTTTTCACTTCGAAAAAAAATAAGCACCGACCAAATTCCAGTCGAAAAAGGAGTAACCTATTTACATCGGGCGGGAGTTTAACCTTAAGGTTGGATTATAGCTATAATCGAAGCTCGATGCTTATTCGTAAAATACAGGAAAACTTTACGCAAGCAACGAATGGAAACAGCGCACATGCTATAAAATTTAGTGCGGATTATGGCTTAAGCAGGTACATAACATTGCGTGCTTTTTGTGA